>JBHWMJ010000242.1:0-2623 GCA_043423105.1 Marihabitans sp. | reverse complement strand
GCGGCAGCCACGTGTAGATGCCCGGGGCGGCGCGGCGGACGTAGCCGGCGCGGACGAGCAGCTTGTGGCCCGGGAGCTCGGCGTCCACCGGGTCCTCGCGGAGGGTGCGGAGGAAGAGGTTGGACATGCGCATGACCACGGTGGTGCTCCTGGGTGGGACGAAGGGGGATGAGCCGCCCCAGCGTATCGACCCGACTGTCAGTCCGTCGCCGCCGCCACGAGCTGCGGCAGCACCGTCGCGGCGCTGCCCCGGATGACGATGTCGCACGTGTCCGAGATGTCGCTCTCGTGGGGGTTGATCTCGATGACCGTGGCGCCCGAGCCCCGGGCGATCGCCGGCATCCCGGCCGCCGGGTAGACGATGCCGGAGGTGCCGACGACGAGGCAGACGTCGCCCTTCGTCATGGACTCCAGGGTCTCGACGCTCGCCCGGTAGTCCTCCAGCGGCAGGTCCTCGCCGAACCAGACGACGCCCGGCCGCACGTCCCCCTGGCAGTGGGTGCAGGTGTGCGGGGCGAGCCGCTCGACCGGCTCGGCGGGCACCTCGACCTTGCCGTCGTAGGGCACGCCGCAGTCGCCGCACCGGTACTCGAAGAGCGAGCCGTGGATGTGCGCCAGGACGGTGCTGCCGGCGCGCTCGTGGAGGTCGTCGACGTTCTGCGTGATGATCGCGACGTCGTGGGTCTGGGCCAGCGCGGCGAGCGCGTGGTGACCGGCGTTCGGCTCGGTCTCGCTCACCAGGCCGACGCGCCAGGCGTACCAGGCCCAGACGAAGGGTGGGTCGGCCTCCCAGGCCTCGGGGGTCGCCAGACGTGAGGGGTCGAACTCCTCCCACAGCCCGGACTGGGCCTCGCGGAAGGTCGGGACCCCCGACTCAGCGCTCATGCCCGCGCCCGAGAGGACGACGACCCGGCGGGCTGCTCGGAGAGCGTCAGTGGCCTGGGCGAAGGGGTCGTAGGACATACCTCAACCTATCCCCGCCCCACCCTTCGACTCCCGCCCGTCCGAGATCAGGGGCGGGGAGGAAGGCGGAGGAGGCAGGCGCCGGGTTCGGCGAAGGGGGTGAGCTCGCCGCCCTCGCCGGAGCCACCCGTGGCGGCGTCCACCCCGCGGACGAGGCCGAGGTGCACCTCGCAGACGACCTCGGGGTGCGCGGTGGCCGCCTCGAGCAGCGGGCAGGTGCGCAGCTCGACGACATCGCCCCGCTCGCGAGGGGAGAACCCCAGGCGGTCGAGGACGTCGATCACCGCGCCCGAGCCGGAGGCGAGGCGCTCACCCCAGCCGCGGCCCACTGCGCGAGCCACGGGAGCCGGGTCGGCGCTCGCCGCCGCGAGCTGCTCGGCGAAGGCTGCCGCGAGGGCGATGTACTCGTCGGCGAGCTGGTCAGGTGGAGCGAGGGCCGATCGCCCGGCCGGGGTACAGGTGTAGCGACGGGAGGGACGACCGGGGCCGTCGGTGACCGTGGTGGACGAGACGAGTCCCTCGGTCTCGAGCCGCTCGAGGTGCCGACGGGCCATGTTCGGGTGCACCCCCGCGGCGTCCGCCGCCTCGGCCGCCGTGCAGGTGACGGTCGCGTCGACCGCGGCGAGCACCGCCCGACGACCCGGCGGGATGTCGCGACGGTCACCGGGAGGCGGAGTTGCCGCGGGACCGAGCGGAGGCGTAGTTTTCACACTGTCAGTGTATTAAATGATCGACGACAAGGACAGACCATGACGAACGACCTCGGACTCACCGCCTCGACCGGCTGCGCGTGCGGGTGCTCCGACACCGGCGTCCCCGAGCTCGACGTGCGCACCATCCCCCGCGCGATCCGCCACGGCGTCGTCTTCGGCGCCCTCGGCTCGGTCCCCGTCGGCGGCGCGATGGTGCTCGTCGCCCCGCACGACCCCAAGCCGCTCCTGGCGCAGATCGCCGACCGTGAGGACGGCGCCATCGACGTCACCTACCTCTCCGAGGGGCCCGACGCCTGGCACCTGCGGCTGGCGCGCACCCGCTGATGTGCTCGTACTGCGGGTGCGACTCGATCGAGAGCATCGGTCGATTCATGGAGGAGCACGGCGAGATCATCAACCGGCTCGGTGAGCTGCGCCGCGCCACCGAGAGCGGTGGCACCGGCGCTCGCGAGCAGGCGGCCGACCATCTCGCCGCGCTCCTCGACCCGCACACCCGCGCCGAGGAGGTGGGGCTCTTCCACGTCCTGCGCGAGGACCCGGAGTTCACCGAGCACATCGACCGGCTCTGCGGCGAGCACACCGGCATCGACGAGCTGCTCGCGGCCGTCCGGGCCGGCGACGCCGCCCGGATGCCCGACCTCGAGCTCGCGCACCGCGCCCACAACGACCACGAGGACAACGGGCTCTTCCCGGCCGCCGCGATCGCCCTCGCCGGCGGCGACGGCTGGGAGCGGGTCCACGACCTCACCCCGGCTCCCTGACGGCACGCCCGAGATGACCGCACCCAGCCGGACCTGGCTCCTCCTGCCCGGTGGCCTCTGCCTCGCCGCCGGGCTCGTCGGGGCGGTCCTCCTCACCGGGGTGACTCCCCCGTCGGCCGCGGCGCACCTGCCGGACCGGCACGGGATCATCATGACCCTCGGCTTCCTCGGCACCGTCATCGCGCT
>JBHWMJ010000325.1:0-4275 GCA_043423105.1 Marihabitans sp. | reverse complement strand
TGACTCGTGGTCTCCGAAGGGGTCCCCGGCGGCTTCGCGGCGATCCACCGGGTGCTCTCGGTCGCGGAGGAGTCGGGGCAGGTGCGCCGTGGCTACTTCGTCGAGGGCCTCGGTGGGTCGCAGTTCGCCGTGCCGGGCGCCGTCGACCAGGTCCGCTCGGCCACCGGCGGCGGCCAGACCTGGGTGCTCGCGGCGACCGACCCCGCCAACCCCTACGGCGCGGCGCTGCCCTGGCCACCCTCCGACCGCGAGAGCTCGCACCAGCCCGGCCGCAAGGCCGGTGCCCTCGTCGTCCTCGTCGACGGGTCGCTCGTGCTGTACGTCGAGCGCGGCGGGCGCACCCTGCTGTCGTGGAGCGACGACGCCGAGGCACTGGCTTCGGCCGCGCGCAGCCTCGCCGATGCGGTGACGAAGGGGGCGCTGGGCCGCCTCACGGTGCAGAAGGCCGATGGTGAGCAGCTCCTCGGCAGCGACCACCCCCTGACCCGTGCACTCGAGGGAGCCGGGTTCGTGGCGACCCCACGCGGTCTACGGCTGCGGCGGCGACCCCGTGCCTGAGGGAGACACCGTCGCCCGGACGGCCAAACGCCTGCACCAGGCGCTGGCCGGCCATCCGCTGACGCGGGTCGAGCTGCGCTGGGGCGAGCTCGACGGGGGCGGGCTGGTCGGCGCCGAGACGCTCGAGGTCGCCTCCCGCGGCAAGCACCTGCTGCACCGGGTCGAGGGGGGCTGGACGATCCACTCGCACCTGCGGATGGAGGGGCAGTGGCGGCTCGAGGCGCTCGGCAGCCCGGCAGCCGACAGGGGGCTGCGCAACCCGCAGGTGCGGGCCGTGCTCGACGCAGACTCTTCAGCCCAGGGCTGGCGAGCGCTGGGCCTGAGGCTCGGCGAGCTCGACCTGCTCCGGACCACGGAGGAGGCGCGGCTGGTGGGTCATCTCGGCCCGGACATCCTCGGCGCCGACCTCGATGCCTCGGCGGTGGCCGACTCGCTCCAGGCGGCAGGGAGGCCGCTCGCGGAGGTCTTGCTCGACCAACGGTTGGTCGCGGGCATCGGCACGTTCTGGGCCAGCGAGATCCTCTTCGTCGCCCGCCTTCACCCCTGGCAGGCTGCCGACGAGGTCGACCGCGACGTCCTCACCGCAGCGCTCGACCGCCTCGCGCGCCTCATGCGCCGGGCGGTCGAGACGGGTGTCCAGTCATCGACGGGAGAGCTGCGACGGGGCCGCGAGAGCTACGTGCACGCCCGCTCGGGTCGGCCCTGCCGTCGCTGCGGCGACACGGTGCGGGTCGCGCTGGCCGGTGCGCCTGGTCGGGAGCGAACGATCTTCTCGTGCCCGACGTGCCAGGGCGGTCTGGCGCCCACCGACGACGGACGACCGCAGGCGCCGCTCGGGTCCTCCGGTCGCTGAGTCGTCAGGCGGCAGAGGCCGAGACGCGGCTCTCGCCGACCGGCAGGACAACCGGTGCCGAGCGCTCCTCCGCCCGCGCCACCCGGGTGGCAACCTCGGCGAGAACCCCGGAGAGCGGGACGCCCAGCGCCGTGCACACGGAGGCGAGCAGCTCGGAGCTGGCCTCCTTCTCGCCTCGCTCGAGCTCCGAGAGGTAGCCCAGCGAGATCGCGGCCTGTGAGGAGACCTGACGCAGCGTGCGTCCCTGGGAGGTGCGGGCCTCGCGCAGGACTTCTCCCAGCTCTTCGCGCAGCAGGATCATGGCTCGACCCCCTCTCTCTCTCGGTAGCTCACGGCGACGGCGTTGGGACCACCGTACCCGCCTCGCCCGACGACGCCACAGAGGCGGCCAGGTCGACGGCCTCTGCCACGGCCTGGCGGCGGATCTCTGGGCGGTCGCCGTCGAGATGGAGCGACCGCACCTCCTGCATCCATGCGCTGACGCACGCCACGTGCACGGTCCCGGCGGGGTGCCCCTCGCTGGGGCCTGGTCCGGCGACGCCGGTGGTGGCGATCGCCAGGTCGCAGCCGAGCAAACGGTGTGCCCCGGCCGCCATCTGCAGGGCTACGTCCGGGTGGACAGTGCCGTGCGCGGCGAGGAGGCCGCCGTCGACCCCGAGGAGCGACTCCTTGACGTCAGCGGCATACGCGACGACGCCGCCGCGCAGGACCTGCGACGCCCCGGGCACGCTGACGATCGTCGCGGCAAGCAGGCCGCCGGTGAGCGACTCTGCGCATCCCAGCGTGAGCCCCTCGCGGCTCAGCGCCGAGACAAGCGCAGCGGCAGCCGGGTCGACGGGTCCAGGCTCGGCGGACGGCACGGAGGACCTCAGCCGCCGGCCTTGCGGGCGCGCTTCATCGCGGCGCGCTCGCTCGTCTCGCGCAGCGTCATGGCCTTGAGCACGTAGTCGAGGGCGGTGAGGACGGTGACGAGCACCGCGGCCGCGAGGATGATCCAGCCGATGACCTCCCAGAGCCGGGCCAGCGGCAGGGTCCACAACGGCGCCATGAGGATCATCAGGGCCTGCGCCTGGAGGAAGGTCTTGAGCTTGCCCCCACGACTGGCCGGCATCACACCGTGCCGGATGACGAAGAACCGCATGAGGGTGATGCCCAGCTCACGGGCGACGACGAGCACTGTGATCCACCACGGGATGACGTCAATGATCGACAAACCGATGAAGCCGGCGCCGGTCAGCGCCTTGTCAGCGATCGGGTCAGCGACCTTGCCGAAGCTCGTCACGAGGCTCCGTGACCGGGCGAGATCGCCGTCGATCCGGTCGGTGACGATGGCGACGGTGAAGACCGCCAGCGCCCACCAGCGCGATGCCGCGTCGTCGCCGCCCTCGCGCAGGAGGAAGTAGGCGAAGACGGGCACGAGCAGGATCCGCAGGACGGTCAGCGCGTTGGGCAGGTTCCACGGGCTCGGCTCGGGCGGCGGGACCTGCTCCACGACAGGGTGCTCGCTCATCGCCTCACCCGTGCGACGAGGTCGATGCCCTCGGTGGCCTCGACCACGGCGTCGACGAGGTCGCCGACGACAAGTCCGTCGAGCTCCCCGACGAGGAGCGTCTCGCCGTCGACGTCGGGCCCCTGGTGGTCCGAGCGCCCGATGACAAGGACGTCTCCCCCTTCGCCGTTGTCGTCACCGTCGTCCGTGGCGACCGACTCGACGAGCACGCGGACCCGCTGGCCCACCCGGTCCTCGGCCCGCTGGGCCGCCAGCTCGTCGACGAGCGCGCGCAGACGCTCGACCCGCTCCTCGATGACGTCGGGGTCGACCTTGTCGCTCAGCCCCTCGCCCTCGGTGCCGTCCTCGTCGCTGTAGCCGAAGACCCCCACGACGTCGAGCCTGGCCTCGGTGAGGAAACGCTCGAGCTCGGCGACGTCCTCCTCGGTCTCGCCGGGGAAGCCGACGATGACGTTGCTCCGGATACCCGCCTCAGGCTGCCGGGCCCGGACGCCGTCGACGAGCTCGAGGAATGCCTCCGTCGACCCGAAGCGCCGCATCCGGCGCAGCAGACCGGGGCTGGAGTGCTGGAAGGAGATGTCGTACCACGGAGAGACCTTGGGCGTGACGGCCATCGCCTCGAGCAGGCCGGGCCGGATCTCGGCGGGCTGGAGGTAGGAGACCCGGACCCTCTCGACGCCCTCGATCTCCGCGAGCTGCGGCAGCAGCGTCTGGAGCAGGTCCAGCTCGCCGAGGTCCTTGCCGTAGGACGTCGAGTTCTCCGAGACGAGGAAGAGCTCCTTGACGCCCTGCTCGGCGAGCCAGCGCGCCTCGCCGATCACGTCTGTGGGCCGTCGCGAGACGAACGAGCCCCGGAAGGTCGGGATGGCGCAGAAGGCGCACCGCCGATCGCAGCCCGAGGCGATCTTCAGCGGCGCCCACGGGCGGTCGTCGAGCCGGGCGCGGGGCAGGTCGGGGCCCTGCTGCGGGTCGCCGTGGCCGGGCAGCGCCACCTCGGCGGCGGCGTCGGCCCGCTGGAGCGGCGCAAGAGGCAGGAGCTTGCGACGGTCTCCGGGCACGTGGGCCTCGGGCGGGTGACCGTCGAGCACGGCGCGCAGGTGGGCCGACATGTCGCGGTACGAGTCGAAGCCGAGGACGGCGTCGGCCTCGGGCAGCTCGGCCGCGAGGTCCTTGCCGTAGCGCTCAGCGAGGCAGCCGACGGCCACGACCGCCTGGGTGCGGCCCTCCTCGCGCAGGTCGTTGGCCTCGAGGATGGCGTCGATCGAGTCCTTCTTGGCCTGCTCGATGAAGCCGCAGGTGTTGACGACGGCCACGTCGGCCTCGGCGGCGTCGTCGACGAGGGTCCAGCCCTCGG
>JBHWMJ010000233.1:0-6274 GCA_043423105.1 Marihabitans sp. | reverse complement strand
CCCAGCCCCGGGGTCACCGTGCCGGCCTCCACGTCGGCGGGGTCGGCCGAGGGGCCTGCCTGCGGGTCCTCGGCGAACTCACGGGCGACGGCGACGAGCTCGGCGAGGTTCTCCACCCGGGTGCCGTCCTGCGGGTCGTCGGAGGCCTCGAGCTCGGCCAGGTAGCCGGAGCGGTCGAGGATCGTCTCCAGGATGACGTCGGGACGCTCGTCGGCCTCGACCATCTGGGCGACCTCGGTCATCACGTCGACGAAGCCCTGGATGTTCTTCAGCGACCGCGTCGCGATGCCCGGCGCCAGGTGGGCCTTCGTCAACGCCTCGAAGAAGGTGATCCGCTCCCGCTCGGCGTAGGCGGAGACGCAGGCCTCGGCACGGTCACCGATGCCGCGCTTGGGGGTGTTGAGGATGCGCCGCAGCGAGATCTCGTCGGCCGGGTCGGCCGACGGACCCACCACCGGGTCGTCGGAGAACTCCCGGGCGACCGCCACCAGCTCGGCGAGGTTCTCCAGCCGGGTCTCGTCCTGCGGGTCGCGGCTCTGCCGCAGCTCCTCGACGTACCCCGAGCGCTCGAGCACGGCGGTGAGGAGGTAACCGACCCCTTCGCCCTCCTCACGCACCCGCTGCAGGCCCTCGAGGAGCGAGGTGAAACCGCGGATAGCCGTGACCGAGCGGGTCACGAGACCTGGTGCGTCCTCGGGTCGGCCGAGCGCCGCGACGAAGGGGATCCGCTCGCGCTCGGCGAGCTGCGAGATCGCTGCTGCGGCCCGGTCGCCGATGCCCCGCTTGGGCACGTTGAGGATCCGGCGGAGGTTGACCGTGTCGGTCGGGTTGGCGATGACGCGCAGGTAGGCGAGCGCGTCCTTGATCTCGCGCCGCTCGTAGAAGCGGGTGCCGCCGACGACCTTGTAGGGCAGGCCCACCCGGACGAAGACCTCTTCGATCGCACGGGACTGCGCGTTGGTCCGGTAGAAGACGGCGACGTCACCCGGGCGGACGCCGTGCTCGTCGGAGAGGGAGTCGATGCGGGTGGCGATGAAGCTCGCCTCGTCGTGCTCGTTGTCGGCGACGTAGCCGACGATCTGGGCGCCTGCCCCGGCCTCGGTCCACAGCCGCTTCTTGCGGCGCGACTCGTTGCGCTCGATGACGGCGTTGGCGGCGCGCAGGATCGTGTCGGTGGAGCGGTAGTTCTGCTCGAGCAGGATCGTGCGGGCGTCGGGGTAGTCCTCCTCGAACTCGACGATGTTGCGGATCGTCGCGCCACGGAAGGCGTAGATCGACTGGTCGGCGTCACCGACGACGACGAGCTCGCTCGGTTCGACGGCATGGGGGTCGCGCTCGTCCTCGTCGTCCGTGCCCCCCACGAGCGTGCGGACGAGCATGTACTGCGCGTGGTTGGTGTCCTGGTACTCGTCGACCATCACGTGCCGGAAACGGCGCCGGTAGTGCTCGGCGACGTCGGGGAAGGCCTGGAGGATGCCGACCGTCGTCATGATGATGTCGTCGAAGTCGAGGGCGTTGGCCTGCCGCAGCCGCCGCTGGTACATCGTGTAGACCTCGGCGAGGACGTGGTCGCGCTGGCCCCCGGCCGAGGCGATGCCCGCGTCGGCGTCGTGCTCGCTGCCGACCCGGCGCGAGAACTCCTCTTCGTCGACGAGCTCGTTCTTGAGGTTCGAGATCTCGTGAGCGAAGGAACGCGGCGGGTAGCGCTTCGGGTCGAGGTCGAGGTCGCGCATGACCATCGCGATGAGCCGCTGGCTGTCGGCGGCGTCGTAGATCGAGAAGCTGCTCTTCATCCCGACCTTGCTCGCCTCGCGGCGCAGGATCCGCACGCAGGCCGAGTGGAAGGTCATGACCCACATCGCCTTCGCCCGCGGCCCGACGAGCGACTCGACCCGCTCGCGCATCTCGGCGGCGGCCTTGTTGGTGAAGGTGATGGCGAGGATCTGCCCGGGCTGCACGCCCCGGGCGGCGAGCAGGTAGGCGATCCGGTGCGCGAGGACTCGGGTCTTGCCCGAGCCGGCACCGGCGACGATGAGCAGCGGCGAGCCCTCGTGGAGCACCGCCTCGCGCTGCTCGGGGTTGAGGCCGGCGAGCAGCTCCTCGGCGTCCGTCGGCCCGGACGAAGGGGGGTGCTCGCCGGTGCGGGTCGGGCCCTCGTCGGTCATCGCCCAGGTGGGCACGCCGGCGTCGGTCACGGCGCTGCTCCAGTCGCCGGGCAGTGCGTCGGGGAGGTCGTCGAAGAGGCTGCTCATCTCGCGCTCCAGCCTACGTCGGGCCGGCGACACCCCTCTCCCCCTTCGGCCATGGCGGACCGCGTCATCGCCCCACCGCCTCGACCCGGGAGCGAGGCGGAGGGTTGACTGGGGGCATGAGCGCTCGCCAGTCCCGGATCGCGGTCCTCACGAGCGGCGGGGACTCCCCCGGCATGAACGCCGCCCTCCGCTCCGCGGTCCGCAGCGGCCTCGAGCGGGGCGCCCAGGTCTACGGGGTGCTCGAGGGCTGGCAGGGCGCCGTCGACGGCGGGTCGGGCATCCGCCGTCTGGGGTGGGACGACGTCGCCGGCATCCAGCACCGGGGCGGGACGGCGCTCGGGACGGCCCGCTGCCCCGCGTTCCGCGAGCGCGACGGGATGCGCCTGGCCGTTCTCCACCTCGTCCAGCAGCGCATCGACCGGGTCGTCGTCATCGGTGGGGACGGCTCGCTGGCCGGAGCTGCCGAGCTCGCCGAGCTGTGGCCGGAGCTGCTCGCCGAGCTCGTCACCGCCGGGGAGCTCGACCAGGCCGACGCCGATGCGCACCCCCGTCTCCACGTCTGCGGGATCGTGGGCTCGATCGACAACGACATGGTCGGCACGGACATGACGATCGGCGCCGACTCCGCCCTGCACCGGATCGTCGATGCGCTCGACTCGATCTCCTCGACCGCCGCCAGCCACCAGCGGGCCTTCGTCGTCGAGGTCATGGGTCGTCGCTGCGGCTACCTCGCGCTCGCCTCGGCCGTAGCCGGCTCGTGCGACGCGACCTTCATCCCCGAGGACCCGCCGGGCCCGGACTGGGGCACCCTGCTGGCAGCGAGCCTGCGGGCCGGGCGGAGCCTCGGCCGCCGCGACAGCACGGTCGTCGTCGCCGAGGGGGCGCGCGACCGCGACGGCCGGCCGATCACCACCGAGATGGTCCGTGAGCTCCTCGCTCAGGGGCTCGGTGAGGACGCCCGCAGCTCGATCCTCGGGCACGTGCAGCGCGGCGGCACCCCGAGCGCCTACGACCGGTCGATGGCGACGACGATGGGCGCCACCGCCGTCGACGTCCTGCTCACCGGTGATCCCGAGCCGCAGGTCATCGGCGTGCGCCACAACCGTGCGCACCGCTCCGCGCTGCTCCCCGCTGTCCGCCGGAACCGTCAGGTCTCGGCCCGCGTCGACGAGGGCCGCTACGACGAGGCGATGGCCGCACGCGGGCACTCGTTCGCCGCGCTGGACCGGCTCGCCCACGAGCTCGGGACCCCCGCGGAGATGGTCTCCCCGCCGCGTGCGCGGGTAGCGGTCCTCCACGTCGGCGCGCTCGCGCCGGGCATGAACGCGGCAGTCCGGGCGGCGGTCCGGCTCGGCAGCCGGCGCGGGCTGGCCTTCGTCGGGGTCGAAGGGGGCCTGCGCGGCCTCCTCGACGGTCACCTCGTCGACCTCGCCCCCCGCGACGTCGAGGGTTGGGTCGCCGAGGCCGGCGCCGCGCTCGGCAGCCGGCGCGACCCCTTCGTCCCGGAGACGCCCGGCCTGGTCGCAGGGGCGCTGACCCGTCACGGGATCGACGCGGTGCTCCTCGTCGGCGGCTTCGACGCCTACGAGCTCGCCCACCGGCTCGACCGCGCCCGCGGCGAGCACCCGGGGCTCGACGTGCCCGTCGTCTGCCTGCCCGCGAGCATCGACAACAACCTGCCCGCCACCGAGCTCTCCGTCGGCTCCGACACCGCGCTCCAGCAGATCGTCACCTCGATCGACCAGATCAAGGCCTCGGCGATGGCGGCCCGGCGTTGCTTCGTCGTCGAGGTCATGGGCCGCCGCTGCGGCTATCTCGCGCTCATGGCCTCCCTGGCCGGTGGCGCAGAACGGGTCCACCTCCCCGAGGACGGGGTGACACTCGAGACGGTGCGCGACGACATCTCGGCCATGCGTGCGCGGTTCGAGGCGGGCGGCAAGCTCTTCCTCGTCGTCCGCAGCGAGGGGGCGGACGAGGCCTACACGACGGACGTGCTCACCAGCCTCTTCGAGGCCGAGTCGCACGGCGACTTCGACGTCCGGCCCATCGTCCTGGGCCACACCCAGCAGGGCGGCCGGCCCTCCCCCTTCGACCGGATCCTCGCGACCCGGCTCGCCGCGCGTGCCGTCGAGGTCCTCGACGAGGCGGTCGCCGCGGGGACCGCCTCGGCCGTCATGGTCGGGCTGCAGCGCGGCGAGCTCACCGCGACACCGGTTGCCGCGATGGACGAGCTCGTCGACTGGCAGGCTCGGCGCCCGCACGACCAGTGGTGGCGGGGGCTCGCGCCGCTCGTCCGGCGGCTCGGGTCCCCGCCCTCCGCCTAGGCTCGGCCCATGGCGAAGGAGCACGGGGAGGACGTCCATCTCGACGTCGGTGGGCACGACGTACGCATCTCCTCCCCCGAGCGGGTCTACTTCCCCGAGACCGGGGCGACGAAGCTCGACCTCGCGCAGTACTACCTCGCCGTCGGCGACGGGATCGTCCGCGCGCTGCGCGACCGGCCCACGATGCTGCACCGCTACCCCAAGGGCGTCGCCGGGCCGAAGGTCCACCAGAAACGGCTCCCGAAGGGCGCACCCTCCTGGGTCAAGACGGTCGAGCTGCACTTCCCCCGCTACGACCTCACGGCCGACGAGCTGTGCCCGACCGAGCTCGCCGAGATCATCTGGGCGGTCCAGATGTCTACCGTCGAGCTGCACCCCTGGAACGTCCGGCGCGCCGACGTCGACCGGCCCGACGAGTGGCGGATCGACCTCGACCCGATGCCGGACGCCCCCTTCGAGCGGGTGCGGCGCGTCGCCGGCGTCGTCCACGAGGTCCTCGACGAGCTCGGGATGACCGGCTACCCCAAGACCTCGGGCGGCAACGGGCTGCACGTCTACGTCCGGGTCAGGCCGGACCACCCCTTCGCCGACGTCCGCCGGGCCGCGCTGGCCTTCGCCCGCGAGGTCGAGCGGCGCGCACCCGACGACGTGACGACCGCCTGGTGGCGCAAGGACCGCGACCCGGCCGCCGTCTTCGTCGACTACAACCAGAACGCCCGCGACCACACCATCGCGGCGGCCTACTCCGTGCGCGGCAACGCGCGCGCCACGGTCTCGACGCCGATCACCTGGGACGAGGTCGCCGACGTCGAGCCGCAGGACTGCACCATCGCGACCGTCCCCGCCCGGTTCGTCGAGCTCGGCGACCTGCACGCCACGATCGACGACGAGGCCTTCGACCTCGCGCCGCTGCTCAGCTGGGCCGAGCGCGACGAGGCCGACGGGGCAGATGCCCCGCCGGCCCTCGACGTGTGACGATCAGCCCAGCGGAACTGAGATGACCTGGCCGCCGCCCGGCAGCACCGAACCGGTCGTGACGTACGCCTGACCGTCCCGGATCGCGATGCCATAGGCCGCCATGAGGTCGTCGGCCACCGTCGTGTGCGCGCCGGTGGGGCTCACTCGGACCACCGACCCGCTCGGCCCGGCGAGCAGACCCTCGTCGGCCATCTGCACGGCGTAGAGGATGTCGCCGTCCCACGCGAGGTCGGTGAGGTTCGTCATACCGGTCGCGTAGACCGTGCGGCTCCCGTCGGCCGCGACCCGGTAGATGTTCGCCGACCCGACCGGGAAGGGGAATCCGGTGAGCTCCGAGACGTACCAGGCGCCGTCCGGACCCTTCGCCGCGGCGGTCGGGACCGACTGGTACGGGACCAGCGTCCCGGGAGGTGCGCCCGTGAAGGGCGGCAGCTCGGCGACGCCGGGCGACGGGAAGACCGCGAGCGTGTCGACGGCGCCAGTGCGGCTCACCGTGAGCCCGTCGTTGCCGCCCGCGTCGACCGCGACGACCCGGCCGCCGGGCAGCTGGGCGAGGTCGACCGGGTTGCTGTCGACGCCGCTGCCGTCCGGGTCGTGGGCCGCCTCGTACGCGACGAGGTCGGCACGGACCCGGACGTCGGTGGCGGTCCCACGTCCACGGTTGAGCCTGACGTCGACGACGGAGCCGAGCGGTGCCGCCTTCGGGCCGAGGGCAGCGCG
>JBHWMJ010000221.1:0-6475 GCA_043423105.1 Marihabitans sp. | reverse complement strand
CCGTCCCTCGACGGCGTCGCCGAGGGGTGCACCCTGACCGGGCTGACCGGCCTGGGCCGGCTGACCTGCGGGCTGCTGGGCAGAACCCTGCTGCGGGGCGGAGCCCTGCTGCGGGGCGGGCGCCGCCTGGGGGGCGTTCTGCTGAGGAGCCGCCTGCGGCGCGTTCTGCTGGGACGCGCTCTGCTGCGGAGCGTTCTGCCCGGGGCGCGACTGCTGCGACCCCTGGATCGTGCCGAGCGCGCGCTCGTCCGGGCGCCGGTTCGGGGTGCCGCCGTCGAAGCCGGCCGCGATGACCGTGACCCGGACCTCGTCGCCGAGGGCGTCGTCGACGACCGTTCCGAAGATGATGTTGGCGTCGGGGTGCGCCGCCTCCTGCACGAGGCGCGCGGCCTCGTTGATCTCGAAGAGCCCGATGTCAGAGCCACCCTGGATCGAGAGCAGCACGCCGTGGGCGCCGTCGATGCTTGCCTCGAGGAGCGGGCTGCTGATCGCCAGCTCGGCGGCCTGGACCGCGCGGTCCTCGCCGCGGGCCGAGCCGATGCCCATGAGCGCCGAGCCGGCGCCCTGCATGACCGACTTGACGTCGGCGAAGTCGAGGTTGATCAGACCCGGGGTCGTGATGAGGTCGGTGATGCCCTGGACACCGGAGAGCAGGACCTGGTCCGCGCTGCGGAAGGCGTCGAGCATCGAGACGGCGCGGTCGCTGATCGACAGCAGCCGGTCGTTGGGGATGACGATGAGGGTGTCGACCTCGTCGCGCAGGGCGCCGATGCCCGTCTCGGCCTGGTTGGCCCGGCGGCGCCCCTCGAAGGTGAAGGGGCGGGTGACGACACCGATGGTCAGCGCGCCGAGGGACTTGGCGATCTTCGCGACGACGGGCGCACCGCCGGTGCCGGTGCCACCGCCCTCACCCGCGGTGACGAAGACCATGTCGGCGCCCTTGAGGACCTCCTCGATCTCGTCGGCGTGGTCCTCGGCAGCCTTCTTGCCGACCTCGGGGTCGGCGCCAGCGCCCAGCCCCCGGGTGTTCTCGCGGCCGACGTCGAGCTTGACGTCGGCGTCGCTCATGAGCAGCGCCTGCGCGTCGGTGTTGATCGCGATGAACTCGACACCCTTGAGGCCCACCTCGATCATCCGGTTGATCGCGTTGACACCTCCGCCGCCGATGCCGACGACCTTGATGACGGCGAGGTAGTTCTGGGCAGATGCCACGGGTTTTCTCCTGGTGCGTTGGCGAGCTCGATGCGGTGCGTGCTGGGTGGTGCGGCCGAGCGCGATCGGATGGGAAATCTCTACCTCAACTTGAGATCACAGTTTGGTCACGCACGGTGTGGCGCTGACGTTATGCGTCCGCGGCCCGCACCGCAAGAAGGTGACCCGCGTGTCTTCCGTCGGGACCCGGATCAGCGAGTGACAGGGGTGCTCGGCGCCGAGACGTCGAGCAGCTTCGGCTTCTTCGCCAGCAGCAGCTCGACGACCTGGACCTTGAGGCGAGGTTCAGAGTCGTCCCCCCAGACGACCGTCGTACCGCCGGCCCGGAAGCTCACATGATCGGCTGCGTCGACCGTCACCGAGGTCACCCTGCCCCGAATGCTGGCGGGCAGCGCGTCGAGCATCGAGCGGGCGGCGGCCACGCCGCGGGCCGAGACCGTGGCTCCCTCCTCGGCGCGGACGCTCGGCACGTCCTTCGGCGCGCGGCCCACCGTCCGGATCTTCACCCCGTCGAGGTCATAAACCTCTACCTCACCTTCAGATCGCTGGACGGCGAGGGCTGGGACCCGTGGCAGCACGTCGACGGTGAGGGTGCGCGGCCAGGTCCGCTCGACCCGTGCCGACTCCACGCCGGGCAGCTCCTCGATCGAGCGGCGCAGGTCGCCGGTGCTCACCCGCGCCAGGGGTGTCCCTTTCGCCGTGCTTGCGATCGAGGTGACCTCCTTCGTGTCCGCGGGGTCGGCGCCGGAGACCGCGATCGTCTCTGCGGTGAGGACCGGGCTGAAGCCGACGAGATAGACCAGCCCGCCGACGAGGAGGGCAGCCAGCCCCGCCCACAGCCACCGGCGTGCCCGCTCGGAGGCGACCTGGGCGGCGCGCTGCTCGAAGCGCGCGTGCGCCTCTCCCCTGCCCCGGCCGCTCATCGCTGCTGCAGGCCCGTGACGATCTGGCCCGCCAGCGCGGTGACGTCCCCGGCGCCCACGGTCATGACGAGGTCGCCCGGGCGCGCCTGGTCGACGACGTGCGCGACGGCCGCCGACGCCTCACGGACGGCGACCGGCCGCCCGAGCGCACGCAGCGGGTCAGCGACGATCTCCGAGGTGATCCCGGGGACCGGGTCCTCACGAGCGCCGTAGATGTCGAGCAGGGTGATGTCGTCCGCCGGAGCCAGTCCGGCGGCGAACTCAGTCGCGAAGTCCGAGGTGCGCGAGTACAGGTGCGGCTGGAAGATCACGAGGAGCCGCCCCGGCCGGGCGATCTCGCTGGCCGTCGCGACGACGGCACGGACCTTGCCGGCGTTGTGGGCGTAGTCGTCGACGACGGTGATGCCGTCGACCTCGCCGCGGACCTCGAACCGTCGACGGGTCCCCCCGAAGGCTGCCAGGCCGTCGAGGACGGCGGCCTGGTCGTTGCCGCACCCGAGGGTCGCAGCGGCGAACGCGGCAGCGGCGTTGAGCAGGTTGTGACGGCCGGGCACCCGCAGGCGCAGCTCGTGGACCGACCCGTCCACCGTGAGTGTCGCCCGCGCCCCGTGCCCCTCGAGGACCGGGTCGCTGAGCCGGACGTCAGCCGACGCGTCGAAGCCGTAGGTCACGACCCGGGGCGAGGCTCCCCCTTCGTCGCGCAGGGCAGCCGCCAGCCGGGCCGAGCCCTCGTCGTCGGCGCAGGCGACGACGAGACCACCCGCCCGCACGGTACGCGCGAACTCGGCGTACGCCTCCTGCACCGTCGCGTAGTCGCCGTAGAAGTCGAGGTGGTCGGGCTGGACGTTCGTGATGATCGCGACGTCGGGGTGGTAGACGAGGAAGGAGCCGTCCGACTCGTCAGCCTCGGCGACGAAGTCCGGCCCGTCGCCGAGCGCGGCGTTGGTGCCCTGCTCGGCGAGCTCCCCGCCGAGGGCGAAGGAGGGCCGGGCCCCGAGGTGGAGCAGGGCCGAGGTGAGCATCGACGAGGTCGTCGTCTTGCCGTTGGCGCCGGCGACCGCGACCCGACGCTGCTCCCCCATGGCTGCGGCCAGCCCCTGGCTGCGGTGCAGGACGCGCAGGCCGCCCGCGCGTGCGGCCTCGAGCTCGGGGTTGCTGTCGCGGATCGCCGAGGAGACGACGACGGTGTCGGCCCCTTCGACGTGCGCGGCGTCGTGGCCGACGTGGATCGTCGCCCCTCGGTCGCGCAGCTCGTCGAGCACCGGGCCGTCCTTGGCGTCGCTGCCGCTCACGGTCAGACCGGCGTCGAGGAGCAGTCGTGCGACGGCGGACATGCCGGCCCCGCCGACGGCCAGGACGTGCACGCGGCCCAGGTCGGCCGCTGCGGGCACGGGTGCGTCGACGTCGAGACGGAAGGGCAGCCGTTCGCGCAGGCTCATCGGGCGGTCCCCGCAGCGCGGCCCTCGGCCCAGGCCCGCCCGACGAGGTCGGCGAGCAGCTCGTCGCCGTCGCGCTCCCCCACCGACGCGGCAGCGGCGGACATCGCAGCGACCTGCTCGGGGTCGGTGAGCAGCGGCACGACCTGCTCGCGCACCCAGGCGGGCGTGACTGCGGCGTCCTCGGTCAGGGCACCGCCGCCGGCCTCGACGACCCCGGCGGCGTTGAGCCGCTGCTCGCCGTTGCCGATCGGTAGCGGCACGTAGAGGCCGGGCAGACCGACCGCGGTCAGCTCGCAGACCGTGTTGGCACCGGAGCGGCACACCGCGACGTCCGCGGCAGAGTAGGCGAGGTCCATCCGGTCGACGTACGGGACGACGACGTACGGCACGCCGTCCACCGCCCCCTCGGGCACGAAGTCCTTGTCCCGGCCCGTGACGTGGAGGACCTGGACGCCGGCCTCGCCGAGAGTGGCGACGGACGCGGCGAAGGTGTCGTTGAGGCGCTTGGCCCCGAGCGACCCACCGGTGACGAGCAGGGTCGGCAGGTCCTCGCGCAGCCCGAAGAAGGCGCGTCCCTCGGCGCGCAGCGCCGCCCGGTCGAGGTGGGCGATCTCTCGGCGCAGCGGCATCCCGACGAGCGTGCTGTGGGCGAGCTGGGTCTGGGCGAAGGTGATCCCGACGTGCCGGGTCAGCCGGGCGCCGACCTTGTTCGCGATGCCGGCGCGGGCGTTCTGCTCGTGGATGGCGATCGGCACACCGCGACGCCGGGCCGCGAGGTAGACCGGCGTCGAGACGTACCCGCCGAAGCCGACGACCACCTCGGCCTGCGAGTCCTCGATGATCTGCCCAGCCCGGGCGACAGCGCGCCTGAGGTTGCCGGGCAGCCGCAGCAGATCCGCGGAGGGCCGCCGCGGCATGGGCACCTTGGGGATCGTCGCGAGCTCGTAGCCGCGCTCGGGCACGAGCCGGGACTCCAGCCCGGCCTCGGTGCCGACGGCGACGATCGCGACGTCGGGGTCGCGGCGGCGCAGGCAGTCCGCGAGGGCGAGGAGCGGGGAGACGTGGCCGGCGGTACCACCTCCGGCGAGCAGGACGCTGCGTGGGCTGGTGGGCGCGGGGCTCATGAGGTCGGTGTGCTCCGTCGGGCGAAGGGGATGGGCAGGCGGGCGAGCGTCCCTCGGACGCGCGAAGGGCGGGCAGCCAGGGCGGCCGCGCACGTCGGCTCGGCCCGGGCGAAGGAGAGGAGGACACCGACGGCGAGCATCGTCGTCACGAGCGACGACCCGCCCGCAGAGACGAAGGGCAGTGGCACCCCGATGACCGGCAGCATGCCGATGACCGAGCCGATGTTGATCATCGCTTGGGCGAGGATCCAGGTGCAGATGCCGGCGGTCGCGACCCGGACGAAGAAGTCGTCGGTGCCGGCGACGATCCGGATACCGATGAAGGCCAGCGCCGCGAAGAGGGCGAGCAGTCCGAGGCTGCCGAGCAGGCCGAGCTCCTCGCCGACGATCGCAAAGATGAAGTCGTTGTACGGCTCGGGCAGCCAGCCCCACTTCTCACGGCTGTTGCCGAGGCCGACGCCCCACCAACCGCCGTCAGCCAGCGCGTACCGGCCGTGGATCGACTGCCGGCACATGCCGTAGTAGAGATCCGATCCGGGCGCGCAGCGGGCCGGGTCGAGCCAGATCGCGATCCGCTCCATCCGGTTGCTGCTCACCGAGGCCATGAGCGCGCCGAGCCCGGCGAAGAGGCCCAGCCCGAGCGCGAACCAGCGCAGGGGCAGGCCCGAGGCGAAGAGCATGCCGACGACGATCGCGGCGATGACCAGTGCCGTCCCGAGGTCGTTCCCGAGCATGACGAGCACGAGGATGCCCATCGCCACGGGGAGGACGAAGGGGATGAGCGCGTGACCGAGAGAGCCGAGGAGCGGGCGCTTGCGCTCGAGCATGAGCGCGCCGCCCAGGACGAGCCCGATCTTGGCGATCTCGCTCGGCTGGATGCTCGCGGGGCCGACACCGATCCAGTTCTTGTTGCCCTGGAAGCCGAACCCGATGAAGGGGACGAGGAGCAGCAGGACAACCCCGATCGCGAGCAGCCCGAGCGCCACCCGCCGCCAGAAGGAGACCGAGCGCCTCGCCGCGAACCACATGACACCGAGGCCGACCACCGCGAAGACGAGCTGCTTGAGGAAGATCGTCAGCGAGGAGTCGTTCTCCTTGAGCGAGATGATCATCGAGGCTGAGAGCACCATGACCAGGCCGATGCCCACGAGCAGCCCGGTGACGGCGAGGAGCCCGTAGTAGGTGGTCAACGGGGACTCCAGGGTGCGCGTCCAGGCGCGCACCCGGTGGCCCCCGAGCCGCGACGCGCGGCCGAGGACCCGGCCGCCGCTCGTCGCGTTGCTGCTCATCTGCTCATCCCCGCTCGTAGTGTCGCCGCACGGCGGCGGCGAAGGCGTCACCCCGGGCGCCGTAGCTCTCGAACATGTCCATGGACGCTGCCGCGGGGGCGAGGAGGACGACGTCGCCGGACTGGGCGGACGCCGCCGCCTGCCGGACGACGAGATCCATCGCCTCAGTGTCGGTGGCCTCGATGTCGAGCACGGGGACATCCGGCGCGTGTCGCGCGATCGCCTCGGCGATCTGCTGGCGGTCGCGGCCGATGAGGACCGCGGCGCGCAGGCGGTGGGCGTGGGTGGCGACGAGCTCGTCGACGTCGGCGCCCTTGAGCAGCCCGCCGGCGACCCACACGACCCGCTCGTACGCGCCGAGCGAGGCGGCTGCCGCGTGCGGGTTGGTCGCCTTGCTGTCTTCGATCCAGTGGATGCCGTCCGCCGTGAGGACATGGGCGATGCGGTGGGGATCAGGCCGCCACGCGCGCAGCCCGTCGCGGAAGATC
>JBHWMJ010000199.1:0-5403 GCA_043423105.1 Marihabitans sp. | reverse complement strand
CTCACACAGGCGATCGCCGCCCTTCGTCCGGGTGACGTGCTCGTGGTGACCAAGCTCGACCGGCTCGCCCGATCGGTGCCCGATGCGCGCGACCTCGTCGGCCAGGTCTACGACAAGGGCGCTGCGCTCCAGCTCGGGCCGTCGCTGCACGATCCGGAGGACCCCGTCGGGAAGTTCCTGTTCAACGCGCTGGCGATGGTCGCCGAGTTCGAGTCCGACCTGAACCGGCAGCGCACGATGGAGGGCTTGGCGATCGCGCGAGCACAGGGCCGCCTCAACGGGAAGCCGCCGAAGTTGAACGAGCGGAGGACGAAGAAGTTGCTCCAGGACTACGAGGCCGGCACCGCGACGGTCGGCCAGCTCGCCGAGGACTACAACGTGTCGCGAGCAACCGTGTACCGCACGATCAAGCGAGCGAAGGCGCAAGGGGAGGGTTCTCAATGACCACGGTGAACTGATCATCAGGTCGCGATCATCCACGCGCTCCGCGCTGTCACTACGCTCCGACCCATGACCCAGCGCACGGTCCACGCCACCTTCGAGATCGACCTGACCCCCGGGGACGCGGTCCTTGACGGCACGCACCGCATGGACTTCACGAAGACCTGGTCCGGCGGGATCGAGGGCACGAGCCGCGGGGCGATGCTCTCCGCCGGCGACCCGGGCAGCGGGGACGCGGGATACGTCGCGCTCGAGGTGCTCGACGCGAGCATCGACGGGCGACGCGGCACCGTCGTCCTCCAGCAGAGCGGCACGATTACCGGCGGCGACGCCGAGCTGACCTACCGCATCGTTCCCGGGTCGGGCACCGGCGAGCTCGCCGGGATCACCGGCACCGTCGACCTCGAGGTCACCGACGGGCGGCACGAGGTGACCCTCACCTACGGCACCGCCGGCTGACACCCCTTCGGCCCAAAGGCGGCCCGTCAGATCGTCCTTTCGGACGGGGCAGGTCGAGCCCATACGCCGATGACCCGGCCATCGACCGGCGGCCATCGTGGTGGAACCACCCACCCCACCCACCGCGAAGGACTCGCCACGATGACCACGATCGCCACCCAGCCCGCATCCCCGACGACGCGCACAGAGCCGCAGGTGCCCGTCCAGCTCAAGCTCGCCGCCGCCTGGACGAGCTTCATGTTCATGTACGTCTACGTCGACCTCCTCGGCTTCTACAAGCCGGGCACGGTCGAGGGCATCCTCGACGGCAAGGTCCACACCTTCGACATCAGTCAGACCTTCATGTCCAGCGCCCTCGCGGCCACGGTGATCCCGGTCGCCATGATCGTGCTCTCCACGACGCTGCCGGCACGAGCCAACCGGACCACGAACCTCGTCGTGGCCACCCTCCTCATCCCCTACATGGCCTTCAACCTCTCCGGCGGAGAGTGGCTCTACTACTACGGCCTCGGTCTCGCGGTCGAGCTCGTCCTCCTGGCCTTCATCCTGCGATCCGCATGGGTCTGGCCCCGCACGACCGCCCTCCCTACGCTGAAGCCGTGACACGCCCCCTCGGCTCGCTCTGGCGCGAGCCACGGTCCGCCGCTGCGCCGCCGGTCAGCCGCGCCGACTGGCTGCTCGTCGGCGGTCTCGTGGTCGCGGCACTGGCCGAAGGGGTTGCCCGCCCCGACCTCGCCGGGCAGCCCTTCGTCACCCTCGTGGCCATGGCCGTCATGCCGTTGCTCCTCGGGCGCCGGAGCCACCCGCTGGTCGTGTGCCTCATCGGTTTCGGCGTCGCCGGCGTCCTCGCCGTCGTCCAGCTGCTCACCGGCAGCGGCGACCTCGGCCTCGCGTCGATGATGGCGATCATGCTCCTGGTCTACTCCCTGGTCCGCTGGGGCTCGGGCCGCGAGATCGCGATCGGCGTCGTGTGCGTGGCCGGCGTCGTCGCGCTCGGCCTGTGGGCCGCCCCGGCAACCTGGGCCGAAGGGGTGGGCGGCACCCTCTTCGTCCTGCTCTTCGTGGCCATCGGTGCGGTGATGCGGTCGCGGGCCGACCTCTGGGCACGGCAGCAGCGCGAGATCCGCAACGAGGAGCGCCTCGCGCTTGCGCGCGAGCTCCACGACACCGTCGCCCACCACGTCTCCGCCATTGCCGTGCAGGCGCAGGCCGGGGGCGTCCTCGCCCAGACGCAGCCCACGCTGGCCGCCCAGGCCCTCGCCACCATCGACGCAGAAGCCTCCCGCACCCTCGCCGAGATGCGCGCCATGGTGCGCGTGCTCCGCGAGGACGGCGAAGGGGGTCGCTCGCCCAGTCATGGGGTCGCCGACCTTCCCGCGCTGGCGCGCGCCGAACCGGCTCCCGCGGTCGAGGTCACGCTCGACGACTCGCTGCCCCCTCTGCCGGCGACCGCCGACGCGGCGGTCCACCGGATCGCCCAGGAGGCCCTGACGAACGCCGTCCGTCACGCGGAGGGAGCGACCCGCGTCGGGATCGACGTCCGCCAGGTCGGCGAAGGGGTGAGGCTCCGCGTCGCCGATGACGGGCTCGTCTCCCACGGCGCGGCGGCGGGTCCCGGGTTCGGGCTGACCGGCATGGCCGAGCGCGCCCATCTCCTCGGCGGGTCCTTCGCCGCCGGACCCGCCGACGACGGTGGCTGGCTCGTCGAAGCCGTCCTGCCCCTGAAGATGTCCACATGACCATCCGCGTCCTCGTGGCCGACGACCAGGACCTCGTCCGGACCGGACTGGTGATGATCCTCGGCGCCCAGCCGGACATCGAGGTCGTCGGCGAGGCCGCCGACGGCGTGCAGGCCCTCGAGCTGGCCACCCGCCTGCGGCCCGACGTCCTCCTCGTCGACATCCAGATGCCCGGGCTCGACGGTGTCGAGGTGACCCGCCGGCTGGCGGGCCCGGACGTGGCGGACCCGATGGCGGTCGTCGTCATCACGACCTTCGACCTCGACGAGTACGTCCTCGGCGCGCTGCGAGCGGGCGCTCGCGGCTTCCTGCTCAAGGACGCCGGCCCCGACCTGCTCGTCCAGGCCATCCACGCCGCGGCCGAGGGTGACGCGCTCATTGCCCCCAACGTCACCGGGCGGCTGCTCAAGACCCTCATGGGCAGCGCTCCCGAACCCGTGGCGCAGCCTGTCGTCCCGCTCACCGAGCGCGAGGAGGAGGTGCTCGTCCTCGTCGCCCGCGGCCGCACCAACGTCGAGATCGCCGCCGAGCTCTACATCGGGCTGAGCACCGTCAAGAGCCACATCGCCTCGCTGATGTCCAAGCTGGGTGTGCGCAACCGGGTCGAGATCGCCATGTGGGCCTACCACTCCCGGCGCGTCTGACCGAAGTCAGGCCCTGGTGGTCGGGGGGATGAGTCGCTCGGCAGCGACCCACCCCGCGGGAGGTACCCCCGCCCGCATCCGCGGGCCATGCTGGCGTCCATGTGTGCCTGCCGCCGGACGACGAACCATGGGTGAGACCCGCCCGATCCGCGTCGCCTCCGTCCCGACGAACCACGTCTACGTCCGTCACCTCTCCCCTCCCGAGGGAGACCCGACGATCACCCGGCTGCCCGACCCTCCACCCCTTCGCGCGACGTCGACCGACCAGTCCCAGTGGTGGCCGCCGGCGATCCTCACGGCCGAGTGGGTGCGCGAGCACGCCGACGACTTCGACCTGGCGCACGTCCACTTCGGCTTCGACGCCCTCGACCCCGAGGACCTCGAGGCGTGGGCCGACGCGCTCGAGGCGGCGGGTCACCCCTTCGTCCTCACCGCGCACGACCTGCGCAACCCACACCACCCGACCGCCGACCTCCACGAGGCCCAGCTCGGCGTCCTGCTGCGCCGCGCCGCCCACGTCATCACCCTCACCGAGGCCGCCGCGCAGGTGATCCGCGACCGGTGGGGCGTCGAGGCGACCGTCCTGCCCCACCCCCACGTCGTCGACGAGACCTGGCTCCAGCACACCCGCCCGGAGCACGACGGCTACGTCGTCGGCGTCCACTGCAAGAGCCTGCGCGCCAACCTCGACCCGCTCCCCGTCGTCGAGACCCTCGTCGGCATGCGCGAGGACCAGCCCGACCTGCGGGTGCGCATCGACGCCCACACCGACGTCATGACCCCCGGCATGCGCAACCACTCGGAGGAGGTCGCCGACCGGCTCCGTGAGTGGTCCGATAGCGGGGCGATCGAGCTGCACGTCCACGACTACTTCACCGACGACGAGCTCTACGACTACCTCGCCGGGCTCGACGTCTCGGTGCTGCCGTACCGCTTCGGGTCGCACTCCGGGTGGCTCGAGGCGTGCTACGACCTCGGGACCGCCGTCATCGCGCCGACGTGCGGCTTCTACGCGAGCCAGCGCGACGTCGTCGAGTCCTTCGTCATGGACGGCGAGGTGTACGACCCCGCCTCGCTCGTCGCCGCGGTCCGGGCGGTGCGCGACCGTGGGCCGGTGCCGCGGCCAGGCCTCGCGGCGCGGATGGCGGAGCGGCGGGTCATCGCCGCGTCCCACGCGCGGATGTACCGCGGCATCCTCGCCCGTACGACAGAGACCGGTGACCTGCGCCGATAGTCTGGTCGCATGCCCGAGGTCCTCTACGACGAACGACCCCGCTACCCCGCATGGGCGCGCTGGGTGCCGATCGGCCTCGCGATCGTCGCGCTCATCGGGGTCGCCGCGAGCACCTTCCTCGGCGGCCGCCCCTGGATCCCCGACTCACCCCGCGGCTGGCTCCTCATCGGCGTCGCCGCCATCGGGCTCTTCGCCTGGGTGCTCATCGAGGCCGTCGACCTCAGCTGGCTCCCCGGCGGCCGCGACGGCATCCAGCTGACCGACGAGGCGCTCCACCTCGGCGACACGACCTTCAAGATCGACGAGCTCACCGGCGAGGTCACGTGGGAGCCGGGCCACCCCGAGCAGCTCGAGCTGGGACTCACCCGCGGCGGCACCCTCCCCGTCGAGACCGAGCGACCCGACGAGCTGCGCGACGCCCTGCGCCGGGCCCTGCCGGTCTGACCGTGCCTGGGGTAGCCCGGATCGTCAGCGGCGGCCAGAGCGGCGTCGACCGAGCCGCGGCCCCCTCGCCCGGCACCGACCTCACCATCGACGTGGCCCGGCAGATCGGCCGGCTGTGCGTCGTGACCGACGGCGGCGAAGGGGTGGTGCCGGCCTTCCGGGACGCGCTCACCTCGCTCGACGCGACGGACGGGGCGACGCTCAACGTCGCCGGGCCGCGGGCGAGCGAGTGGCCGACGGGGTACGAGACCACGAGCCGAGCGCTCGACCTGCTGGCGGCGCACGGGCTCGTTACCATCGGGCACCACCGACGAAGGGGACGACGATGGGGATCGTGCGGACGGTGCAGGTGGCGGCGCTCGGGGTCGTGGGCGCGGTGACGCTCGGCGGGTGCGGGCTGCAGCTGCTCGGCGGGTCGGACGGACCGGGTGGGCCGGGACAC
>JBHWMJ010000313.1:0-5596 GCA_043423105.1 Marihabitans sp. | reverse complement strand
TCTCTCGGCGAGTTCTCGCTGTTCGGCTCGTTCCAGTCGGTCGGGGTGGTCGCCGCCGCGCTGCTCATCTTCACCCTCATGCTCGCCGACTTCTTCGACACGATGGGCACGATGACCGCCATCGGCCACGAGGCCAACCTCCTCGGGTCGTTCAGCAAGATCGGCGTCGTCGCTGCGGCGCTGCTGATCTTCACGCTCATGCTCGCCGACTTCTTCGACACGATGGGCACGATGGTCGCCGTCGGCGCCGAGGGTGGCCTGCTCGACGAGGAGGGCAACCCGCCGAACAGCCAGCGGATCCTCGTCGTCGACTCGCTCGGTGCGATCGCCGGTGGTGCCGCGAGCGTGTCGTCCAACACCGCCTACATCGAGTCGGCCTCCGGCGTCGGCGAAGGGGCCCGGACGGGCCTGGCATCGATCGTCACCGGTGTGCTCTTCCTCCTGGCGACCTTCCTCAGCCCGCTCGTCGCGGTGGTCCCGTACGAGGCGGCCACCCCGGCCCTGGTCCTCGTCGGCTTCCTCATGATGCAGCAGGTCAAGGAGATCGACTGGGACGACCTCGAGATCGCCATCCCGGCCTTCCTGACGATCGTGCTCATGCCGTTCACGTACTCGATCACGGCAGGTATCGGCGCGGGCTTCGTGACCTACGTGCTGCTCAAGATCGTCCGCGGGAAGGCGGGCAGGGTGCACCCGCTCATGTGGCTCGTCGCGGTGCTCTTCGTCCTCTACTTCGCGATCGACCCGATCAAGGACGCCCTCGGCGTCAGCTGACGCGGCGGGAACCCGCTCACGACAGGTAACAGCCGCTCGGGAACGTTCCCGAGCGGCTGTTACTTGCGTAAGGAAGTTCGGATCTCTCACGAGTGGGTGGTCGAGGTCGGTGGGAATAGTTAGCGTGGGTAATGAGTTGGGCCAAGTGTCTGCTCGTCCGCCCCGCTCAGAACATCCACCCGGAGGGAGATACCATGACCACCCGTGCGGCCCAGGGCATCCGAACCCTCTCCGAGGACCTCCGCCTCGCCTGCATGCGGATCAGCCGCCGCGTCCGCTTCGAGAGCGGTGACGCGATCGCCCCGCACCAGTTCTCGGTCATCGCCCGGCTCGAAGGGGGACCGCTCACCCCGCGCGCGCTCGCGGACATCGAGAAGGTCTCCGCGCCGAGCATGACCCGCACCGTCGGCTGCCTCGTCGACGACGGCTACGCGACCCGCGAGCCGCACCCCGAGGACGGCCGGCAGGTCCTCGTGACGATCACCGACGCGGGCCGCGAGATCCTCTCGAGCACCCGCCGCCGTCGCGACATGTGGATGGTCGAGCGGGTCGCCGAGCTGACCGACGCCGAGCGAGCGACCCTCGCCGAGGCGACGGCGATCCTCACGAAGATCGCGGCGAGGTGACCCGCCACCCGTGAGCCCCACCTTCGCCTCCCTCTCGATCCGCAACTACCGCATCTGGGCCGCCGGAGCCCTCGTCTCCAACGTCGGGACGTGGATGGGCCGCGTCGCCCAGGACTGGGTCGTGCTCACCGAGCTGACCGACCACTCCGCGACCGCCCTCGGCATCGTCACCGGCCTGCAGTTCGCGCCGATGCTCTTCCTCGCCCCGTGGACCGGCGCCGTCGCGGACCGCGTGCCCAAGCGGACGCTGCTCCTCGCGACGCAGCTGACGCTCGCGCTGACTGCCCTGGCCGGAGGTCTGCTCGTCGTCACCGGCGCGGCGGCGCTGTGGCACTTCTACGTCCTCGCGCTGCTCACCGGTGTCGCCACCGCCTTCGACAACCCGGCCCGGCAGACCTTCGTCGGCGAGATGGTGCCCCGCACCCGGCTGGCCAACGCCGTCGCCCTCAACAGCGCCTCCTTCAACCTCGGCCGGCTGCTCGGCCCGGCCGTCGCGGGCCTGACGATCGCCGCCGTCGGCTCCGGACCGGCGATGCTGGCCAACGCCGCGACCTTCGCCGCGGTCATCGGGTCGCTGCTGCTCATCCGCCGCTCCGAGCTGACCCCGGCGCCCCGTGCCGCCGGGCACGGCTCGGCCCGCGACGGCTTGCGCTACGTCCGAGGGCGGCCCGACCTCCAGCTCGTCATGCTGCTGATCTTCGTTCTCGGCACCTTTGGCATGAACTTCCAGATCACCATCGCGCTCATGGCCACGCAGGTCTTCGGCAAGGGGTCGCAGGAGTACGGGCTCCTCGGCTCGGTCATGGCGGTCGGCTCGCTGTCAGCGGCGCTGCTGGCCGCCCGGCGCAGCGAGCCCCGGCTGCGGGTGCTGCTGCTCGCCCTCGTCGGCTTCGTCGTCGCCTCGGGGGGCGCCGCCGTCGCGCCGGGGTACGTGACCTTCGCCGCTGCGCTGGCTGCCTGCGGGCTCGCCGCCCTCACCGCGATGACCACGGCCAACGCCATGGTCCAGATGCGCACCGAGCCGTCGATGAGGGGCCGGGTCATGGCTCTCTACATGGCGATCTTCTTCGGTGGCACCCCGCTGGGCGCGCCGATCATCGGCTGGGTCGGTGACGTCCTCGGCCCGCGCTGGACCATCGGCGTCGGGACGATCGCGGTCGGCGTCACGCTCGTCGTGGTCTCCTTGTGGCTGGCCAGGCACGAGAATGTCTCGGTCAGCTACGAGTCCCAGCGTCGCCCGCACCTGCGGGTGACCGTCGCACCCACGCACACCGCACCGGAGGCCGCACGTTGAGCCCGAACTTCCGCCGCACGACGACGATCCTCGTCCTGCTCGCCCTCGTCGTGGCCGTCGCGGCCGGCGCCTTCCTCTGAGGAAGGGGGCGGTCAGGCCACGGCGTGGTCGAGGACGTGGTTGAGGCAGGCCAGCAGCGCCTCGACGTCGGTCGGCTCGACCGCCGGGAAGGTCGCGATCCGCAGCTGGTTGCGGCCCAGCTTGCGGTAGGGGTCGATGTCGGCGATCCCGTAGGTGCGCAGGGTGGCGATGACCTCGCCCGCGTCGACGGAGGGGTCGAGGTCGATCGTCGTCACCACCTGTGAGCGGTGGTGGGGGTCGGTGACGAAGAAGCTCGCCTCCGGCCGGCGCTCCACCCACGCGTGGATCAGGCCGGACGACTCACGGGTCCGCTCGTCCGCCCAGGCGAGACCGCCCTGCTCGAGGAGCCAGCGCACCTGCTCGTCGAGCATGACGAGGGTCGCGATCGCCGGGGTGTTGTAGGTCTGGTCCTTGCGGCTGTTCTCGATCGCGGTGACAAGGTCGAGGCTCGGCGGGACCCAGCGCCCCGAGGCGCCGATCCGCTGGACCCGCTCGACGGCCGCCGGGCTGAGCGCCGCGAGCCACAGGCCCCCGTCCGAGGCGAAGCTCTTCTGCGGGGCGAAGTAGTAGACGTCGGTCTGCGCCAGGTCGACGGCCACCCCGCCGGCTGCCGAGGTTGCGTCCACGACGACGAGAGCGCCGTCGGTCCCGGGCGGCCGGTAGACCGGCGCCATCGCGCCGGTCGAGGTCTCGTTGTGCGGCCAGGCGTAGAGGTCGACGTCCTCGGTCGGCTCGGGCAGGGCCACCGACCCGGGTGGCGCGGCGACGACGACCGGGTCGTCGAGGAAGGGCGCCGAGCGAGTGACTTCGGCGAACTTGCTCGAGAACTCTCCGAAGACCCCGTGCTGCGCGCGCCGCTCGACGAGGCCGAAGGCGGCGGCGTCCCAGAAGGCCGTCGACCCGCCGTTGCCGAGGACGATCTCGTAGCCCTCGGGGGCACCGAGGAGCTCGGCGAGGCTGGCTCGGACCGACCCGACGAGCGCCCGGACCGGCGCCTGTCGGTGCGAGGTGCCCAGCAGGGGCGGCACCCCGGTGTCGGTGGCACCGGCGCGGGCGAGCGCGTCGACCTGGGCCTGGCGGATCTTGCTCGGGCCGGAGCCGAAGCGGCCGTCGTGCGGCAGCAGGCCGGGCGGGATGGGCGCGCTCACGGCGTCGCGATCCCCGACGACTGGCAGAGCACCTGGCTCACACGTTCGCGCCGTCGACGTCCTCGATAGAGCGAGGGCCGGGTCCGACGTACTTCGAGCTGGGCCGGATGAGCCGCCCGGTGCGCTTCTGCTCCAGGATGTGGGCGCTCCAGCCGGCGGTGCGGGCGCAGACGAAGAGCGGAGTCATCATCTCGCCGGGGACGTCGGCGAAGTCGAGCAGGACCGCAGCCCAGTAGTCGACGTTGGTCTCCATCTTGCGGTCGGGGTAACGCTCGGCGAGCTCGGCGATCGCGGCCTTCTCCAGCTCCAGCGCCACCTCGTAGCGAGGCGCACCGAGCCGCTTGCAGGTGTCGCGGAGGACGGCCGCGCGCGGGTCGTAGGCCCGGTAGACGCGGTGGCCGAAGCCCATGAGCCGCTCCTTGCGGTCCAGCGCGTCCTTGACGTACTTCGTCGCGTCGCCGGTCTTCTCCACCCCTTCGATCATGTGCTGGGCGCGCGAGGGTGCGCCGCCGTGCAGCGGTCCGGAGAGTGCGCCGATGGCTCCCGAGAGGCAGGCGGCGGCGTCGGCGCCGGTCGAGGCGATGACCCGCGCGGTGAAGGTCGAGGCGTTCATGCCGTGCTCGGCGGCGGACGTGAAGTAGGCGTCGATCGCCTCGACGTGCGCCGGGTCGGGCTCGCCGCGCCAGCGGATCATGAAGCGCTCGACGATGGTCTTGCCCTCGTCGACGCGCGACTGAGGGACCATCGGGGCGGACTGGCCGTGGGCCGACTGGGCGATGAAGGACAGGGCCAGGACGGACGCGCGCGCGAGGTCGTCGCGGACCTGCGTGTCCTCGATGTCGAGCAGCGGCTGGAAGCCCCAGACCGGGGCGAGCTGAGCGAGGGCGGACTGGACGTCGACGCGGATGTCGCCGGTGTGCACCGGGAGCGGGAAGGGCTCAGCCGGCGGCAGGCCGGGGTCGAAGTAGTTGTCGACGAGCAGGCCCCAGACCCGCCCGAAGGAGACGCGGCCGACGAGGTCGTTGAGGTCGACCCCGCGGTAGCGCAGCACACCTCCGTCCTTGTCAGGCTCGGCGATCTCTGACTCGAAGGCGACGACGCCCTCGAGGCCGTGCTTGACGTCTGCGTCCGTCATGGGTGGTCCTCCACTGCTGCCGTGTGTCTGTCGGCTCAATTGTGCACCTACGCCGGGGTGCCGGCCCCGCTCGCCCTACCAGTGCTGCATCGAGTCCCGGATCACCTGGGCGACGTCCTCGGCACCTACCTCGAGCGGCGCGGTCGCGAGGAGCCGCTGCTGCTTCATCGCGCCGTCGACGAGCCCGTCGATGTCGTGCTCCCCGTACCCGATCTCGGCGAGACCGGAGGGCAGGCCGATGTCGCGCATGAGCGCCCGGAGGACCGATGGGAGACGCTCCCGGTCGTCGCTGGTGCCGTGGCCGCCGTCGGGGTCGAGCCAGTCGGCGGCTGCGAGGTGCCGGGCCGGGTCGGCATCGAAGGTCAGGGCGAAGGCCGCAGGTGCCGTCATCGCGACCGCCATGCCGTGCGGGACCATCGGCTCGGTGACGTCGTACCCCTTCGGTCGGAAGTCGGTGGCGAGGTCGTGCACCCGGCCGGCGACGGGGTAGGCGTTGGCGTGGGGGATGTGGACGCCGGCATTGCCGAAGCCCAGGCCG
>JBHWMJ010000165.1:0-5535 GCA_043423105.1 Marihabitans sp. | reverse complement strand
GTCAGCCGACCTTGACGAGGTCGACGACGAAGATCAGGGTCTCGCCGCCCTTGATCGCGGCACCGGCGCCACGGTCGCCGTAGCCGAGGTGCGGCGGGATGACGATCTTGCGACGGCCACCCTCCTTCATGCCGATCAGGCCCTGGTCCCAGCCCTGGATGACCTGGCCGACGCCGACGGTGAAGGCCAGGGGCGCGCCACGGTTCCACGAGGCGTCGAACTCCTCGCCGGTGCTGTGGGCGACGCCGACGTAGTGCGCCTGGATCGCGTCTCCGGGCGTGGCCTCGGCGCCGTCACCGACGGTGATGTCCTCGATGACGAGCTCGGTGGGCGGGGTGTCGCCGGGGAACTCGATCTCGGGCTTGATGGTGCTGGGGTCGAACGGCATGTCGTGCTCCTTCGGGTGGGGTGGCGGGGGTGATGGCGTGGACGTGATGGTCAGACGGCGCCGAGGACATCGACGACGAAGACGATGGTGTCGTCCTTGGTGATCGAGCCGTCCTGGCTGCCGGTGGCGCCGTAGCCGTCCTTCGGCGGGACGACGAGCAGGACGCGGTCGCCGACCTTGGTGCCGACGAGGCCCTCGTCCCAGCCCTTGATGACCTGGCCCTGGCCGAGTGTGACGGGGAAGGGACGGCGTCCCTCCTGCTTGCTCGAGTCGAAGACCTTGCCGTTCTTCCAGAGGGCGCCGGTGTAGCTGACATAGACGGTGTCGCCCTTGGCGACCTCCTCGCCGTCACCGGCGACGAGGGTCTCGACCTGGGTCTCTGTGGGTGCCTTGGCCTTGGGCATGGTGAAGGTGGCCGGCTTGTCCGTGGAGTACTTCACCGTCGGCAGGCCCTTCTTGGGCTTGGCCTCCTTGCCCTTGGCCTCCTTGAGCATGGTGCCCTTGACGTCGACGACCATGACGACGGAGTCGGTGCCGCTGACGCCGAGCTGCGCATTGCCGGCCTCGCCGAACATCTCGGCGGGCGGGATGACCGCGGTGGCGGTGCTGCCGACCTTCTGACCGAGGGTGCCGCGACGCAGCCCGGGGATCATCTGCGGGTTGCCGAGGTCGAAGGCCAGCGGCTCTGCGGAGTAGGTCTCAGTCCCCTCGAGGGCCTTGCCGTCCTTGCCGTTGAAGAGGGCGATGTCGAGCACGACGATGTCGTCCTCGCCGACGGGGGCTCCCTTGCCCTCCTTGACGGTCTTCACCTCGGTCTTCTCGACGGAGACGGTCTTGTCCTCGAGGGTGATCTTCGGGGCGGCCTTGTCGGTCCCGGGGGTGACCTCGACCTGGTCGACGACACCGGTCGCCGTGCTCTCGGCCTGGGACGGCTCGTCGCTGCCGCAGGCGGAGAGGGTGAGGGTGACAGCCGCAGCGAGAGCAACGGCCACGCGGGCACGCGGAGAGAGCACAGGGAGTCCTTGGGATCGGGGGTGGATCGTTTCCACCATAACCAGAGGCGGCTGGGAGGCGGCTGATCGCGCCCGGTGCGGGGCCTCAGGGCGTCGGCGGCGCAGTCGTCGCCATCGAGTCGATGAGGGCCTGGACGCGGTGGTCCTCGGCGGCGAAAGGGTCCTTGCACAGGACCGTGCGTGCGGTCGCGTCGTTGAGCTTGAGATGGACCCAGTCGACGGTGAAGTCCCGCCCCTGCTCCCGGGCCGCCCGGACGAAGTCGCCCCGGAGCTTGGCGCGGGTGGTCTGGGGCGGGGTGTCGGCCGCCGCAGCGATCCGCTCGTCGTCGACCACCCGGGCGACCCTCCCGGCGCGCTGGAGCAGGTGATGGACGCCGCGCCGCGGGTCGATGTCGTGGTAGGCCAGGTCGAGCTGGGCGATCCGGGGGTGGTCGAGATCGAGCCCGTCGCGGGTGGCGTAGGCGTCGAGCAGCCGGTGCTTGATGACCCAGTCGATCTCGGTCGCGACGAGGTCGAGCCGGTCGGTCTCGATGGCCGTGAGGGTCCGCTCCCACAGCTCGAGCACGCGGGCCGATACCTCGTCGGTCGGGTCCGGCCCGACGAACTCCCGGACCGCCTCGAGGTACCGCTGCTGCAGCTCGAGCCCGGTAACCGTGCTCCCGGAGGCCAGTCGTACAGGCGTACGGCCGGAGATGTCGAGGCTGATCTCGCGGATCGCCCGGATCGGGTTGTCCAGGCGCAGCTCGGCCAGGCGGGCGAGGGCTGCGGGATCGCCCTCCTCGAGCATGCGCAGGACCAGGGCGGCCGAGCCGACCTTGAGCAGGGTCGTGGTCTCGGTCATCGTCGAGTCGCCGACGATGACGTGCATGCGCCGGTAGCGCTCGGCGTCGGCGTGCGGCTCGTCGCGCGTGTTGATGATCGGGCGCGATCGTGTGGTGGCCGAGGAGACGCCCTCCCAGATGTGGTCGGCCCGCTGGCTCACCGAGAAGACTGCGCCCCGGCTCGTCTGCATGACCTTGCCGGTGCCGGCGACGAGCTGGCGGGAGATGAGGAAGGGCAGCAGCGCCTCGGTGACCGCCGCGAAGTCGCCGGTCCGGGCGACGAGGAAGTTCTCGTGGCAGCCGTAGGAGTTGCCGGCCGAGTCGACGTTGTTCTTGAAGACGAAGATCTCGCCCTCGACGTCGTCCTCCGCCAGCCGGGCCTGCGCGTCGTCGACGAGCCGCTGGACGACGACCTCACCCGCGCGGTCGTGGGCGATGAGATCGAGCAGGTCGTCGCACTCGGCGGTCGCGTACTCGGGGTGACTGCCGACGTCGAGGTAGAGCCGTGCCCCGTTGCCGAGGAAGACGTTGCTCGAACGGCCCCAGCGCACGACGGAGCGGAACATGTACCGCGCCACCTCGTCGGGGGTGAGCCGACGGCGCCCCTCGGAGGTGCAGGTGACCCCGAACTCGGTCTCGATGCCGTAGATCCGCCGCTCCACCCGGGCTACTCGCCGCCCTTCTGGACGAAGCTCTTGACGAACTCCTCGGCGTTGGACTCCAGGACGCCGTCGATGTCGGCGAGCACGGAGTCAAGGCCCTCGTCACGGGCGGCGTTGCTCGCGCTCACCTGGCCGAAGGCGTCGTCCTCGGGCAGGTCGTCCCCGCCACCACCGCCGCTGCGCCGCACCTGCTCCTGGCCTGCCATGACCGATCCTCTCCTCGTCCTGGTCTCTCAAACCCTAGGTGAGCCGCTGCAGCTCGTCGACGACGGCCGTGATCTCGTCGTGGGCCAGCGCCGCGTCGCTCTGCTCGCGTCCCAGATCGGTCGGCTCGGGCATCGAGATGCGGGCGACGCCACCCGGGACGCGCAGCACGACGGAGTCCCAGGAGGCTGAGATGACCGAACCGGGGTGATGGGCCACCAGCCCGCCGCGCAGCCAGGCCCGGGTGTCCTGCGGCGGAGTCGTGACCGCGGCCTCGACCTCCTCGGGCGTGGTGAGCCGGGTGACCCGGCCGGCCGCCTCGAGCCGCGCGAAGATCCCCTTCGCCGGCCGGACGTCGGAGTACTGGATGTCGATGGCCCGCAGCCGCGGGTCGCCCCAGCCGAGCCCGTCACGATCGCGGTACCCCTGGAGCAGGGCGAGCTTGGCGACCCAGTCGAGGTCCTTCGCGGCGGTCATCGGGTCACGCTCGAGGAGGGTGAGCACGCGGTCGAGGTGGCCGAGGACCTCGTCGGTGGCCGGGTCGCTCCCCCGCTGCGCGAGGTAGCTCCCGATGAGCTCTCGGTATGCCCAGAGCAACTGGACCGCGGTGAGCCGACGGCCGTCGGCGAGCTCGACGAGGGTCGTGCAGCTCGGGTCGTGCGAGACCTCACGCAGCGCCCGGAGGGGATCACGCAGGGTCAGCGCACCGCGGACGGCATCGGCCTCGATGAGCGCCAGGACAAGGGACGTGGCGCCGATCTTGAGCAGGCCCGCGACCTCGGCGAGGTTGGCGTCGCCGAGGATGACGTGCAGCCGCCGGTAGCGGTCGGGGTCGGCGTGCGGTTCGTCGCGGGTGTTGATGATCGGTCGACGGAAGGTCGTCTCGAGCCCGACCTCGGCCTCGAAGAAGTCCGTCCGCGAGGAGATCTGGTAGCCCTCCCCCTCGCTCTCCCGCCCGAGCCCCACGCGTCCCGCGCCGCAGATCACCTGGCGTGCGACGAAGAAGGGGGTGAGGTCGCGGACGACCCGGTCGAAGGGGGTCTGCCGGGCGAGGAGGTAGTTCTCGTGCGTGCCGTACGACTGCCCCTTGCCGTCGGTGTTGTTCTTGTAGAGGTTGATCTCCGGGTAAGCGCTGCCGCCACCTGCGACGAGATCGACGACCTCGCGCATGACGAGCTCGCCAGCGCGGTCGTAGACGAGGGCGTCGCGCGGTGTCGTCACCTCCGGCGAGGAGTACTCCGGGTGCGCGTGGTCGACGTAGAGCCGTGCGCCGTTGGGCAGGACGACGTTGGCGAGCGCCGGGTCGTCCTCGTCCGTGAGCTGGCTCGGGTGCGCCTCGGCGCGCGGCATCGCGAAGCCGCGCGCGTCGACGAGCGGCTGCTCGTCGGAGTAGTCCCAGGCGCCATGGGTCGCCCTCAGCCCGTGGGCGCGGGCGTACCGCGACACGACGATCCCCGAGGTCTCGATCGGGTTGGCCCAGGGCTGGCCCGGCACGGCGATGCCGTACTCGGTCTCGACCCCCATGATCCGCCGGACTGTCATGCCCACCAGCCTAGAGACGCCAGTCACCGGTGTTGAATGGAGGCATGCCCACTCCGTGGATGCCCCACCGCACACGGGCGCTCGCCGCCCTCCTGCGCGCGACGAGCGGCCCCGTGGACGCCATGACGCCACGCCGGCTGGCGATGACCCGCCGGGCGGTCCCGGTCCACCGCCCGGTCACCTGGGTCATCGGCCGTCCGGCGAAGGGGGTCACCACGACGACCCGACGGGTCACCGTGCGAGACGGCTACCGGGTCGGCGTCCGGGTGCACCGCCCGAGCTTCGTCGAAGGGGTGCTGCCGCTCGTCATGCACTTCCACGGCGGCGGCTTCGTCATGGGTCACCCGACGATCTTCGACCCGGTGTGCACCCGGATCGCCGAGGTCGCCCAGGCCGTCGTCGTCAGCGTGGGCTACCGCATGGCGCCCGAGCACCGGGCCCCGGCCGCCATCAACGACTGTCTCGACGTCACCGCGTGGGCGCTCCGGCCCGACAGCGGGCTGAGGGTCGACCCCGAGCGGATCGCCCTCACCGGCGACAGTGCCGGGGGCAACCTGGCGGCGGCCGTGGCCCAGACACTCGTCGGTCAGGGGTTCACCGGACTGCGGCATCTCGGCCTGGTCTACCCGGCACCCGACCTCACCGAGCGCGAGGCCGAGGTGCTCCTGGGGCAGGACGTGGAGGAGCCGCCTCAGGGCTTCCCTGTCATCACGCCGGACATGCTCCGCGCCTTCCGCAGCCTCTACCTGGGCGACTCCGACGGGTCCGACCCGCTCGTCTCCCCCGCTCTCGGCACCCTGGCCGGGCTGCCCCCGACCCTCATCCAGACGGCCGAGCTCGACCCCCTTCGCTCCGACGGCGAGGCCTTCGCCGAGGCGCTGCGAGAGGCCGGCGTGGAGGTCCGG
>JBHWMJ010000053.1:0-3584 GCA_043423105.1 Marihabitans sp. | reverse complement strand
CGCGACGAGCTGGTCGCGGCGGCCCTTGAGGTCGTCGAGCTTGGTGCGCATCTGGGTCAGGCCGCCCTTGAGCTGGTCGACGGTCGCGTTCTGCGCGGCGATCCGTGGCTCGGCGTCGCGGGCTTCGCCCTCGAACTGGATATGCTTCTGCAGGGCGACCCCCGCGAGGTTGTCGAACTTGTCGGCGCCGGCGGCATCGCCGCTGCCCCGCAGCTCGTCGGCCTTCTTCGAGGCCGCTGCCGCCTTGTTGCCCCACTCGGTGGCCGCCTTGCGGTCCTCCTCGAGGTCGGCCTCGGCGAGGCGGGTGTTGGCGATCGTCTGGGCGACGGCCTCCTCCGCCTCGGCGATGGAGTTGGTGTAGTCGCGGACGAGCTGGTCGAGCATCTTCTCCGGGTCCTCGGCACGGTCGAGGAGGGAGTTGATGTTCGCCTTGGCCAGCTGGGCGACGCGGCCGAGGAGAGTCTGCTTCTGGGTCATCGTGGTGCCTTCCGTTGGGTGGTTCGTCGGTGTGAAGGAGTGAGCCAGGGTCAGTCGCAGGAGCCTTGGCTTGTGCGGCAGGAGCCTTGGCTCTTGCGCGGAGGGGGGGTGGTCAGTCAGGGCGAAGGGGGAGTGTCGGGTCGTCAGAAGCGGCCACCTCCACCGAAGCCGCCACCACCGCCGAAGCCACCACCGCCAAAGCCACCCCCGAAGCCGCCGGAGCTGCCGCCCCAGCCGCCGCCGCGGTTGCCCCCGCCGAAGCCGCCGGTGAGGATGCCGCCGAGGATGATGGAGCCGACGTCGATGTTGCTGCCGCCCCGGGGCCGGCGCCCGTACGGCCCGCCCCCGCCGTTCCAGTCGTCGATGTCGCGCTGGGCCTTGGCGAGGGCGCGCTCGCCCAGGGCCTCGGCCTCGGTGAGGAGCTGCTCGGCCCGGTCCGGGTCGTTGCCCGCCACCTGGGCGGCCTGCGCGTAGAGGGCGAGGGCCTGATCGATGTCGGCCCGGGCCTCGCCCGCGATGGCGCCACGGTTCCGCGAGATCGTCCCCTGGATCGACTCCAGCCGGGTCCGCACCGTCGTCATCCTGCGACCGACCCGCTCGCTCGCGCGGCGGCGGGTCTCGTCGGCCTCACGGTGGGGCGCAAGGGCGGCGTCGAGGTCGTGCTCGGCGCGCTCGAGCTGCGCCAGGGCGGCGAGCGGATCACCGCCCGAGCGTGCTCGGGTGCCCTGCTCGATGGCGACTCGGGCAGCGCCGAGGGCGGAGGTGGTCAGCTGGTCGGTGGCGCCGAGCCGCTCCACGTCGGCGACGTCAGCGGAGATGGATGCCAGGGCCCGGTCGAGGTGACCGCTCGCGTCGGCGAGCATCGCCTTGGCTCCGCTGACGTGGTCGAGGGCGTCGCTCGCCTGACCGAGAGCGTCCTCGGCCGCCCGGGCCGCAGCGACGGCAGCCGGGCGGTTGTCGCCCTCGGCGAGGTGCTGCTTGCCGGTGGCGACGAGCTCGCGGGCGGAGGCGACGAGCTGGCGTGCCTGCTCGATGCTGCCGCCGACCGAGACGAGGGCCTCGGGGGAGTGGGTGGCTCGCAGGCCGGCGAGCTCCTGCTCGGCGACGGGCAGCCTCTGCTCCACCTCGCCGGCCCGGGTCTCGAGCTCGCCGAGCATCTGCGGCACGCGGGCCTGGAGGTCGCGCATCCGGGAGAACTCGGCCTCCTCCGCGTCGAGCGCCTCGTCCGCCTCCGACGCGAGCGCGAGGATGCGCTCGAGCCCGGAGCGCTGCTCCGGCTCGGGGAGGTTGCCCATCCGCTCGGCGTCGTCGAGTCGTCGCTGGATCCCGAAGGCCTCGCTCGCCTTGGCCCGCGCGGCTTCGAGCGTCTGCTGGAAGCGCTGGGTGGCCTGCTGGCCGAACTGCGCCTGGGCGAAGGTCAGCTCCTCGCCGGAGGCGCGGATCGCGTTGTCGAGGTCGACGAGGGCGGTCCCGGCCCGCTGGCGGAGGGAGTCGATCGGCTCCGGTGGCGCGCCAGCGGCACCATTGCCCTGTCCGCCCGAGCGGTTCTTGCGGCCGGCGCGGGCGATGAGCAGCCCGGCGCCGCCGATGCCGACGAGCCCGGCCACCGGGAGCCACCCGGGGATGCCGGAGCCGCCGATGCCGTCGCCATCCCCGAGGGCGCCGCCGCCGAGGTCACCGCTCAGGGCGTCGCTGTAGCCGGTCGCGGCCTGCTCCACGGCGCCGCCCCAGTCGTCGTCGCCGAGCGCCGGCTCGATGTAGTCGGTACGCACCCGCTGGTCGTCCTCGGCGCTCAGGCCGGACTCCTCGGTGGCGTAGGTGCCGTAGCGGCGGTCGTCCACCGCGACAGCGAGGAGCACGTCGTCGCCGCCCATGCCGGATCGCTCGAAGGTCTGCTGAGCCCAGGTCGCGCCGTCGAGCCCGTCGAAGGAGTCGACGTAGACGACGAAGAGCTGGATCCCGGCGTCGCGGGCCTCCTGGAGCGCGGCGTCGTACTGCCCGAGGTCCCCGAGCACGCCGGTCTCGTCGGTCACCTGATCGGCGACGTTCATCGGCTCCGTCGCGGGGACGGCCGCGCTCAGCGGCTCGGCGGAGACCCCGACGGCCAGGCCGGGCGCGAGGCACACGGCGAGACCGACCGCAGAAGCGGCCGACCAGCGGCGGACGGTGACGGCTCGACGCGACACTCGCGGGCACCCTTTCATCGTGGGGTGCCGACTGCCGGCACCCCCTGAGAGTGACCCTGCCACAGGAGGGGGCCCTGTGGCAGGTCCACGGTGCGGCAGAATGGACCCCCGTATGAGCGAGTCCCTGGCCCCCCTGCGCGCAGCCGTCGCTGACCTCCCCGTCGTCCGCGAGCTGCTCACCCACACCCACCGCACCGACGAGCTGGACGTCAGCCTGCCCCCGGGCCTCCGGGCGCCCGTGCTCTCCCTGCTCAGCCGGCCCGCCGCCGGCGGTGTCGAGGCCGGGGCGAAGGGGGTGGCCCCCCTCCTCGTCGTCACCGCCACTGCGCGCGAGGCCGACGACCTGGCCGCGGCGCTGCGCTGCCTCCTCGACGACGAGCCCACGGGGCGCAGCGTCGTCACCTACCCGAGCTGGGAGACCCTGCCGCACGAGCGACTCAGCCCGCGCAGCGACACCGTCGGTCGCCGGCTCGCCGTCCTGCGCCGACTGACCCACCCCTCGACCGACGACCCCGAGCACGGTCCCATCGCCGTCGTCGTGGCCTCTGTCCGGGCGGTCCTCCAGCCGATCGTCCAGGGCCTCGGCGAGCTCGCGCCTGTCAGCCTGGCCGTGGGGGACGAGCGCCCGCTCGAGCAGGTCGTCGACGACCTCGCCGCGGCCGCCTACGTCCGCACCGACCTCGTCCAGCGGCGGGGGGAGTTCGCCGTCCGCGGCGGCATCCTCGACGTCTTCCCGCCGACCGACGAGCACCCGCTGCGGGTCGAGCTCTTCGGCGACACCGTCGAGTCGATCCGGTGGTTCAAGGTCGCCGACCAGCGCAGCATCGAGGGTGCCCCTGGCGTCGCCGACCGGCTCTGGGCGCCGCCGTGCCGCGAGGTGCTCCTCACCGAGGACGTGCGCGCCCGCGCGGCCGAGCTCGC
>JBHWMJ010000135.1:0-17302 GCA_043423105.1 Marihabitans sp. | reverse complement strand
GGCGCCGGTCCTCGTCGGGGCGGTCGCCGGGGCCTTCCTGTGGACCCAGCCCGTCGGCGACGGGATCCGCTTCGCCCAGGTCAACGCCTTCCTCGTGCTGATGATCCTGCTCGACCTCAAGCGGCCGCGGCTGCCGGTGCTGCGCTCGATCCCGCCGGGTGTGCTCGTCGGGCTGGCCATGGCCATCAAGCTGACGCCCGGCGTCTTCGTCATCCACTACCTCGTGTGCCGCCGCTGGCGCGAGGCGTTCACCGCGATCGCGACGGCCTCGGCGGTCTCGATCGGGGCGTGGCTGCTGCTCCCGCCCGCGTCCTTCGCCTTCTGGGGCGGGGCGCTGTCCGACCCGACCCGGCTCGGGCCCAACGACGGCTCCGCCAACCAGGCCTTCCGGGCGCTGCTCCTGCGCCGCGGCCTCGAGGCGGGTTCGACCGAGCTCTACCTCGCCTGGGCGCCCTACCTGCTCGTCGTCGGAGCGATCGTCTTCTGGCTGGCCCGCCGCGCCTACGAGCAGGGCGACTGGCTCATGGAGGCCGCCGTCGTCGGGCTGGCCGGCTTCCTGCTCAGCCCGGTCTCGTGGGTGCACCACCTGCACTGGCTCATGGTCATCGTCCCGGCGATCCTCGGGGCCGCCGCGGGGCGGGACCGCCTGCGGGTGGTCCTCGCCGCGATCCCCTTCGCGTGGTTCGTCGCGACGATGCCCTTCTGGGGTGTGCTGTGGAAGCGCGAGTCGCGCGAGCCGGCCTGGTTCGGCGACGTCCTCGTCGAGGGCAACGTCATCGGCTCGCTCGTCATCCTCGCGATCCTCGCGTGGGCCGTCACGCGCGGTTATCGTCGGACCTCGTGGAGATCCTCGCAGCGCTCGCCCTCGCCGTCGCGGCGCTCGCACTCCTCCTCGCGCTCGTCCTCGCCCGTCGGCTGACCCAGCAGCGGGACCGCCTCGAGCGCCTCGAGCGAGCCACACCTGTGGGTGAGTCCGAGGCCGCCACCCTCCGCGCCCAGGTCGACGCCTCGCTCTCCCGGGTCGCGGTGGTCCGCTACGACGCGTTCGGCGACATGGGCGGCCGGCTCTCCTTCTCCGCCGCGGTGCTCGACGCCAACGGTGACGGCCTCGTGCTCACCTCGATCCACGGCCGCAGCGAGTCGCGCACCTATGCCAAGGGCATCGCCGCGGGGGAGTCTCCCGACGAGAGCACGACCCTCACGCCGGAGGAGCGGCAGGCCGTCGCCGCCGCGCGCAAGGGCTCGCCGACGGCCTGACCCCCCTTCGCCCGGGCCGCCAGGCTGGGCGAGACTGGGCCCGAGCACGACGACAAGGAGACACGGTGCGCTACGGCTACCTCGGTCCCACGGGGACCTTCACGCAGATGGCGCTGCTCGCGTGGCGCCCGGCGGCGGACGCCGAGCACGTCCCCTTCGGCTCCGTCGACGCGGCGCTGACCGCTCTGCGGCAGAAGGAGATCGACGCCGCCGTCGTCCCTATCGAGAACTCGGTCGAAGGGGGTGTGAGCGCCACCCTCGACGCGCTCGCCTCCGGCGAGCCGCTCATCGTCACCGGTGAGGTCCTCGTCCCGGTGACCTTCGTCCTCGCCGCCCACGAGGGGGTGACCCTCGACGACGTCCGCGCCGTCGGCACCCACTCGCACGCCTGGGCGCAGGTGCGGGGCTGGTGCCAGGCCAACGTCCCGGACGCGCGGTACATCCCGACCCTGTCGACCGCCTCGGCCGCCGAGGACCTCGCCACGGGTGAGGCCGCCTTCGACGCCGCGGTCTGCGCGCCGGTCGCCGCGGAGACCCACGGGCTGAGCGTCATCGCCCACGACATCGGTGACACGGCCTCGGCGGTGACCCGCTTCGTCGTCGTGTCACGCCCGGAATGGTTGCCGCGCCCGACCGGCTTCGACAAGACGACCGTCGTGCTCTACCAGCGTCAGGACCGGGCGGGGGGCCTGCTCGAGCTGCTCGAGCAGTTCTCGGCGCGAGGCATCAACATGACCCGCCTCGAGTCACGCCCGACGAAGGACTCGATGGGGTCGTACTGCTTCTCCATCGACTTCGAGGGGCACGTCAACGACGCGCGCGTGGGCGAGGCGCTCATGAGCCTGCACCGCGTGTGCGGGCAGGTGCGCTTCCTCGGTTCCTACCCCGCCGCGAACGGCCAGGCGGTGTCGATCGACCCGCTGACCTCGGACGCAGCCTTCGCCGAGGCGGCGGACTGGCTCGAGGCCATCCGCCACCCCGGCAGCTGACCCTTCGAGGCTCATCCGTCGCGCCTCAGGGATCGTGGGCTAAAGCGTCGCGATCCGGGCGTTCGAGATCTCGTCGTAGTGCTTGCGCACGGCGACCTTCCGCTCGAGGTCCTCGATCACGGCGGGCACGAAGTCGATGCCGTACAGCGCCTCGCACGAGCCGAAGCCACCGGGGCTGAAGACGTTGACCTCCATGAGCTTGTCGCCGACGATGTCGATCCCGACGAGGAACATGCCGTCGGCGATGAGCTTGGGCCGCACGGCCTCGACCATCTCGAGCATCTCGGGCGTGACCTTGACCTTGCTCGCCTTGCCGCCGGTCGACATGTTCGATCGGAGGTCGTCGGAGGTGCTCACCCGACGGAAGGCGGCGATCTGCCCGTCGACCTCGAGCGGGCGGCCGTTCATGACGAACATCCGGACGTCACCGTCCTTCGCCTCCGGCAGGTACTCCTGGGTGACGACGTAGCCGTCGCGCCCGATCGCCTCGATGATCTGGTTGAGGTTGGGCGACTCCTTGCTGTTGACGAGGAAGACGCCGCTGCCGCCGGAGCCCTGGAGCGGCTTGAGCACGGCCTTGCCGCCGAGCTCCTTGACGAACTCCTCGATCTGCGCCTCGTCGCGGGAGATGAGCGTGCGCGGCCGGACGATCTCGGGGAAGTGCTGGAAGTAGGCCTTCGAGAGGGCGTTGGCGAGCGAGGTCGGGTCGTTGACGACGAGCGCGCCCGCCGCCGCGAAGAGCTGTCCGAAGGCGACGCCCGCGTTGCCGGCCCAGGGGTTCTCCTCGGCGTCGTCGGCTGGGTCGAAGCGCATCATGACGACGTCGAAGTCGTCGATCGGCATCCATTTCTCGACCTCGGGCTTCTGGACGTCCTTGAGGTAGCGAGTCAGCGACTTGTACGTCTTCCCGGTGCCGCGGCGGGCGCGGGCGGCGAGCGAGCCGTCGGGCTGGTAGGCGAAGTCGCCCAGGCCCATGTAGTACGCCTCGTGGCCCATCGCGTGGGCGGTCATCGCGAGACGGGTCGTGGTGTAGATGTCCTTTTCGGTGGCGACGTCGTTGACGACGAATCCGATTTTCATGAGGTCTCCTTGGGTCAGACGGGCGAAGGGGTGGGAGCGCCGGCGCCGACGAGCCGGGTGACGTCGTCGGCGTGGTCGGCGGCGAAGGTAAGGCGCTCGGCGGCCTCGGTGTCGTCCAGCCAGCGGGGGAGCAGGCGCGGACGGTTGAGCACCTCGGCCTCGGCGAGCTGCTGGACGAGCGGCAGGTCTGCGAGCGAGAATTTGCCGAGCCACAGGTGGTCGAGCGATCCGCCACCCTTGAGGTGGCAGAGCAGGTCGACGAGGCCGCGCAGGTAGATCGCGTCCTTGGTCAGGCCGCCGGAGCGGTACGCGCGCATCGTCGTGGTGAACGCGCTGGCCTTGGGGAAGCCCGCGTCGACGAGCGCCTCCCACGACTCGACGAAGCTCGCGCCCTGCGTCATCCGGTGGACGGTGAGCACCCGGGCGGCGAGCTGGCGCAGTCGGAAGGGGGTGAGGCCGCCGCAGCCGATCTCGGCGAGCACCGCGAGCCCCTCCTGGGTCTCGTCGTAGCCAGCGAGTCCGGTGCCGAGCACCTGGATCGGCTGCGCGGTCCCGTTGACCTGGGTGACGAGGTGGGTGCCGACCTCGTGCTGGAGCAGCGCGTTGGCGCGTGCCCGCTGCACTCCGGAGTCGGGGTCGATGAGGAGCGTGTTGCCCGAGACCATGACGCCGTTGACGTCGTCCCGGATCTCCGCATGCATCCGGATGTCCTGGTCGATCGAGGCGTAGAAGTCGATCTCGGCCTGGGCGAGGGTGAGGAACTCCTCGGCGGTGACCTTCTCCCCCTTCGCCTCGGGGGTGGAGACCTCCTCGATGATCCGCTCTGCCTGCGCCCGCAGCTCGGGGGAAGCACCCCCGTAGAGCTCGATGCTCAGGTCACGGAAGTCCTCGCTGTCGCGGGCCATGAGCATGTCGAGCTGGAGGGTCAGCTCGCGGTGCTTGTTGCGCAGCAGCGAGGCGATCGTCGGGTCGGTGACCGACCCGACGTCGATGTTCGCGACGACCTGCTTGAGGACCTCGGGGTCGGCCTCGATGTCGCGGTAGCGGAACGTCGGCTCCCTGACCTCGCCCTTGAGGAACTGCGCCTTGATGTCGTCGGAGTTCACCGGTGTGACGTCGAGGAGGAAGCGCATCGAGCCCGACATCTGGGCCAGCGCGTGGTCGATGGCGAGGTCCGCGACCGCCACCTTGCGCAGCGCCGCGGCGTCCTCGCTCACCACTCGCTCCCGCGGCCGGTGAGCCGGTCGACGGCGGCGAGGACCGGCTCGTAGGTGTCGGCGAGGGCGGCGGCGATCTGCCCGATGCGATGGTCGTCCGGCACGCCCGTCCACTCGTCCATGTACGTCTTCTTGAACTCGATGGCCAGGACGATCGCCTGGTCCGGGTAGCGCGCGTGCGCCCACTGCGCGATCCCGCGGCCGACGAACTTCACGTTCTCCCGCACGTCGAGGCGTCCCGCGGCGGAGTCGGCGATCTGCTCGCTGAAGACGTCGACCACGCTGCCCCAGCGCTCGCGGTCGAGCGAGCCGGTGCCGACGTTGACGTCGGGGTTGTCCTCCTGCGGCTCGGGCGGGGCGTCGGCGCCGTCCCGGCGGTGGTTGTAGGAGTGGACGTCGTAGACGACGAAGGGGCCGCGCGCCGCCAGCTCGTCGAAGCGTCGCCCGAGCTCGTCGTAGACCGCGTCGTACACCTCGAGCGACCGCGCCGCGATGCCTTCGTCGAGGGTGCCGCCGCGCCACATGTCCAGGCCCCACGCGTCGTCAGGCTCGCGGTAGACGGCCTCCTCGCGGACCCGGTTGAGGTCGGTCTCGAAACGCGACCGGTGCACGACGAGGCGCGCCGGCAGGTGCGCGATGAAGCGGTCGGTGAAGGGGTCCTCCTCGCGGAAGCGGACCTCCTCGTCGAGGATCATCTGCTCGGCGACCTCGGGGCGCAGGTCGTGCCCGGCGTGCACGGCGGTGGCGACGAGCTGCCCGCTCCAGTCGCCGCTGGCGGTGAAGATGGGAGTGGTGTCCTCAGGCATGGCTCCGTGTCTACCGGACCGCGCACCCCTGGCCGCCTGTTAGTGCCCGTCGAGATGCAGTGCCGGGTAGAGGTGATCCGTCGCGGCAGGGCGCGTCCGGATACCTCCACCGTGGTCAGACGCCGAGCACCCGCCGCGCGAAGCCGGCGCTGTGCTCGAGGCACTCCTGCGCCTCGGGCGAGCTGTCGTCGTTCTGGAAGGCGTGCCACATCCCCTCCCACACCTGGAGGGCGACCTCGCCGCCAGAGGCGCGCATCGACCGGGCGAGCTGGACCGAGTCCGACAGGAAGAGGTCGCGCGTGCCGGTCGTGAGCAGGGTCGGCGGGACCGGCTCGACCCAGGTCTGGTGGACGGGCGAGACGAAGGGGTCGGTGGCCCGGGCGCTGCCGCGGTAGGCCTTCGCGAAGCGCTCCTGCTGGCCCTTCCACCGGACGTACGCGTCGCGCCCATCGTTGGCTGAGTACGAGTCCCCGCGCCCGGCGAGATCGGCGAAGGGGGTGGCTGCCAGCAGCCCCAGCGGCACGGGCCCGCCGTCGGCCTGGACGCGGGCGAGGACCCCGAGGGCGAGGTTGGCACCGGCGGACAGCCCGCCGAGGAGCACCCGCGGGCCCCATGCCTCGACGTGCGCGAGGTAGGCGTCGACGCACGCGTCGAGCGGGGCGGGGTAGGGGCGCTCGGGCGCGAGCGGGTACTCGACGGAGACGACCGGGACGCCGGCGTCGGCGGCGAGCTGGACCGCCGAGCCGTCGAGCGCCGCCCCCCAGCAGAAGCCCCCGCCGTGGATCCAGAAGGCCCACGGCTGCTCCCCCTCGCCGTCCCACGACGCCTGCTCCGGCGTCATGACGAGCGAGCTGACCGACCGGCCGCCGCTGCTCACCGCGACGGTCGAGCCGGTGATGTCGACCCTACGGCTGCGGGCGAGCGACTCGACGGCCTCGCGCCGGTCGGACGATCCCTTCGCCCGGAGCCACCGGGTGATCCGCGGGGTCATCGGCCAGCGGTGAGGCTTGTTGTCGGCCTGGTGCGCGGCCTCGGCCGCCTCGGGCGAGACCGTCAGCGGCATCGGCAGGTCACGGCGTCGCAGCATGGTCCGATCCTCGCACCGCGCGATGGCCCTCGACCCAGGTGTTCACCTCGGTCCACCGCGCGTCGAGCCACTCGACGAGCGCCTCGGGGTCCCGGGGCACCTCGGTGGCGGGGTAGGTCACGGTGCGTACGAGCAGACCCTCGTCCGGGCCGAAGGGGATGCCCCGCCAGATGTCGAGGGGCGAGTCGAAGAGCTCGAGCCCGGTGTGGGCGACGATCGTGACGTCCGCGTCGGGTCGGGCGGCGAGGATCGTCTGCACGCCCCGGTAGCGCGGGGGGAGGACCCAGCGCCAGAGCGCGGCCTGCTCGGCGCGTTCGGTCTCGCCCTCGGCGGCGAGCCGGGCGACCTCGGACTCCTGACGGTGCACGGTCCAGTTGCGCCCCTCGGGGAACATCAGCAGGGCGTCACGGGGGCCGATGTTGTCGGCGAGCCTCAGCATCCCGGCGGTGCGGTCGTCGCCGGCGCCGGTGCGCGAGGGGACGAAGAAGGCCTTGAGCCGTGTGAGGACCATCGCCAGGCCCGGGTCCCACAGCAGCCCGGCGGCCAGGACCACCCTGGGTACGCGTCGTCCGAGTGTGGTGAGCAGCCACGCGAGCGCGACGGAGTCGGCCGGGCCCGCGTGACGTGACAGCACGACGACCGGGCGGCCGGGGTCGCCGAGGTCGAGCTCGCCGTCGAGGACGACGTGGAAGCCGACCCACCGCTGCGCGGTGCGCAGGAAGTTGTCGAGCGCGTGGTCGACGAGCTCCTCGTGCTGCCGGATCCAGCGCTCACCGCGATGCCTCGGGGTGCGCACGGAGAGGAAGAGGCAGTGGAGCATGACGCCCACGTCCTCCCACATGAAGTACACGGCGAGGAAGACGACGCGGGTCAGTCGCATCCGACGGTCCAGCGGCCACAGCAGGACCCCGAGGGCCATGAGCGGGACCGCCAGGAGCGTCACGAGGACGGCGACAGGGGGATAGACGAAGCGCAGGACGACCTGCAGCCAGTAGGGCGGCGGGCCGATCTTCATGCCCGGAGGGAGAGGTGCTCGGCGGTGGCCTCGTAGGCGGCCCGAACCCGGTCGCTGACCTTCTCGCCGCGGCCCATCGTCAGGGTCGCGAGCGCGGGGGAGTGCTCCATGCCGCTCGGCAGGACGTGCAGCTCGACGTCGTCGGGCACCGTGGCGATCTCCTCGACGAAGCGGTGCCGACGGGCGATCTCGAAGGACACCAGCCCGACGTCCCACGGGGTCGTCGGCGCGGTGAGGGGCTGCTCGACCCGGCCGACGTGGAGGACGAAGACCCGGGTCGCGCCGAGCTCGAGCGCGCGCCCTACGGGGATCGAGTGGACCAGGCCGCCGTCGAGGTAGTGCAGGCCGTCGATCTCGACCGGGGCGAAGAGCCCCGGCACGGCACAGCTCGCCGCGACTGCGGGCGCGATCGGCCCGGAGGAGAACCATCGCGAGCGGGCGCTCTCGATCTCCGCCGCGACGCACTGGAAGGGGACCGGCAGGTCTTCGATGAGCTCGACGTCGAGGTACTCGCGGACGAGCCGGGGGATGACGCCGGGCGACATGAGGTGGGTGCGGTGCTTGGCGAGGCGGGCAGCCTGGCGCACCGGGGACTCCTTGAGGGCCCCGGACCGCACGACCTCGACCCACAGCTCTTCGAGCCGGGCCACGCTGGCGCTGCTCGGGTCGGCCGCGACGAAGGCCCCGTTGACCGAGCCGATGCTCGACCCGACGACGAGGTCGGGGGTGATCCCGTGCTCGAAGAGGGCCCGGAGCATCCCGACCTCGGTCGCCCCGAGGACCCCGCCACCACCGAGGACGAAGGCGGTGCTCACGGCCGCTCGTCCGGGGGCGTCGCGGGGGTCGTGCTGCCCGGCTGGTCGCGCATCGGCGCGGGCTGCTGCCGCGGGTCGGGCCGGTCCTGCCGGATGACGTCGACCGCCACCTTGAGCTCGCTGCCCTTGCCCTCGCTGAAGATCACGCCCTTGAGCGGGGAGACGTCACGGAAGTCCCGCCCCCAGCCCGTGACGACGTATCGGCTGTCGGCGAAGTGGTCGTTCGTCGGGTCGAGGTCGATCCAGTCGCCGTCGGGGCTCATCGCCGAGACCCAGGCGTGAGTGGCGTCCGAGCCGGCGAGCTTGACCTGACCGGGGGGCGGCATCGTCTCGATGTATCCGGAGACGTACCGCCCGGGGATGCCGACGCTGCGCAGGCAGCCGACGGCGAGGTGGGCGAAGTCCTGGCACACCCCTTCGCGCTGGGCGAGCAGCTCGGGCAGGGTCGTCTTCACGCTCGTCGTACCCTTGGCGTAGGTGAAGTCGCGGTAGATCTGGGCGTAGAGGGCGACGAGGGCCTCGCCGAACGGGCGGTCGGGGGGCAGGATCGTCCGGGCGTACTCCTCGACCTCGTCGGTGAGGTCGACGAGCCGGCTGGGCAGGACGTACTGCGCCGCCTCGACGAGGTCGATCGTCGACCCGTCGGTGTCCTGGTCGCCACCCGACGCGATGATCTGCGCCGCCTCGGCGACGGTCCACCCGTTGAGCCGGTCGAGGTCGGGTGCCGGCCACTCGATCTCCAGGAGAGACCGCTTGGTGACCGTCAGCCTCGTGTGCGGGGTGCGGACCTCGTAGAAGTGGCTGTGGTTGCCGAAGTGGTCGACGTGCTCGGAGAGGATGTGCGGCTCGGGCGTGATCTCGACGGTGTGCTCGAGGATCCGCTGGTGCGCGGTCTCGCGGGGGGCGAGCATCGCCCGGCCGAAGGAGTCGGTGACGTACTCCTCGTAGCGGTACTCCGTCGCGTGGGTCACCTCGTACGGTCGGCGGGTGTGGTGGTCCGGGTTCGGCGTCGGACGAAGGTCGTAGGTCGCGCTCTTCTGCTTCGGGCTCACCAGGCGACCCCGTCCGTCCACGAGACCGTCTGCACGCTGTGCTGCGACGCCTTGCGGGTGAAGTAGCGCTCCTCGATATCGGTGTGGGCGCGGCGCAGCGTCCCGTCGAGCTGCTCGAGCTCGACGAGCAGCCCGGAGCGGTCGTCCTCCATGAGGGCGGGCAGATCGAGGGTCGCGATGCGCCCGGTGGCCACACGGACGGTCTCGACGACCTCCTCGAGCGGGTCGGGGGCGACGAGCTCGAGGGCCTCGGCCAGGCGTTGCAGCTGGAAGGCGATCGAGCGCGGGTTGATCGGGTCGCGCAGCAGCAGGTCGATCGCCGACTCCGTCGCCGACAGCGGGCCGAGCCCGGCGGCGAGGCGGCGGCGGTAGGTGATAACCGACTCCGCGGCGATGAGCGCGGCCTCGGTCGTCGCGCCCTCGACGAGCGGGGTGCGCTCGACCGCGAGCGTGTGGCGCAGGAGGCGGATGGTCTGCTGGGCCCGCTCCATCCGGCGGCCGGACTCGGAGAACGCCCACGCCGGGTCGCGGACCGTCGACTCGACCGCGATGCCGGCGAGCGCGAGGAAGGCCTCGAGGCTCTCCATGAGGAGCTCCTGGAGGTCGTCGTCCGGCTGCGCGTGCTGCAGCGTGTGCTCGAGCCGGCTCACGACGAGCCAGGTGTCCTGGGAGAGCTGCTCGCGCACTGCCTGCGCCGCGATCACGGCGCGACGGGCGCTGTAGGCGACGGACCCGACCAGGCTCGGGTCGACGACGAGCTGGCGCAGGTGCGGCAGCGGGTCCTCGAGGCGACCGTCGCCGCCGTCGCCGACGAAGCCGGGGCCGGTCGAGGTGATCTCGGTGACCGCGCGGAGCAGGACCACCATCGCGGCGTGGCCGGTGGTGCCAGGACGCTGCGCGTGGTCGTCGACGAGGTTGTCGGCGACCCGCACGACGCGGGCAGCGGACTCGGCCCGCTCGGCGTACCGGCCCAGCCAGTAGAGGTCGGAGGCGACGCGCGGCGCCGGGGCGACGAGGCTGCGGGCATGGTCGACGTGCGGGCTCGGGACGAGCTCGGGCAGCGCCCCTTCGTCCCGGCTGACGACCGGGATGTCGCCGGCGAGCACCCAGATGTCCTTGCTCGGGGCGCCGCTCGCGGAGGACACGTCGGCCGAGTCGCGCCGTGCACTGAGCCGGCCGAGGCCACCGGGCATGACGAGGTAGTCCTCGTCGTCGGCGACGGCGAAGGTGCGGAGCACGACGTTGCGCGGGTCGAGCCCCTCGTCGGTGACGACAGGGGCGCTGGACATCGCCAGCGGGTCCTGCCCCGTCCAGCGCCACGGCTCGTCCTCGATCCGCGCCGCTAGCGCCTCGCGCTGCTCGCTCGTGAGCTCCCACCCGCGGATCGACTCGTCGTTGCCCGCCCGGTGGATCGGCCGGATGACGAGGCTCGAGAGGTTGGCGACGATGTGGCTGCGGTGGTTCGCCGCCCCGGCCCACCACGTCTCGGGCGAGTCGAGGAGCAGGTCCTCGCCGAGGACGTCGCGGCACACGTGCGGGAGGTAGGGGATGAGGGCGGGGTTCTCGAGCAGGCCCGCGCTCAGCGGGTTGACGATCGACACGTGCCCGAGGCGGGCGGCCTCGACCATGCCGGGCAGACCGAGCCGCGACTCGGGCCGCAGCTCGAGCTGGTCGCACCAGTCGGCGTCGACCCGGCGGATGATGACGTCGACGGGGGAGAGCCCGCTCGTCGTGCGCAGCCAGATCCGGCCGTCGCGAGACATGAGGTCCTCGGACTCGACGAGCGGGAAGCCGAGGAGCATCGCCTGGAAGGCCTGGTCGAAGGCGGTCTCGCTCAGCGTGCCGGGGCTGAGGATGACGACGCGGGGCACGTCGTCGGTCGGCGGTGCCACCTGGCGGACCGCGCGCTGCACGCCGTAGAAGAACCCACGGAGTCGGGAGAGGTCGCTCGCCCGGTGCAGGTCCGGCATGACGCGGGCGACGATGCGGCGGTTGGCCATCGCGTAGCCGGCGCCGCTCGGGGCCTGCGCCCGGTCGGCGAAGACCCGCCAGGTGCCGTCGGCGTCGCGGGCGAGGTCGGTCGCCGGGAGGACGAGCTGGTGCTTGCCGGGCAGGGTGATGCCCTCGGCCTGGGGCAGCCACCCGCCGTGCCCGTAGACCACCTGCCCGGGGATGACCCCGTCGCGCACCAGCCGCTGCGGTCCGGAGAGGTCGGTCAGGACGGCGTCGAGCAGGTGGGCCCGCTGACGCACCCCACGCTCGAGCCCGCTCCACTCCTCGCTGCCGATGACGAGCGGCAGGGGGTCGACCGACCACGGGCCGGCCGTGCGCGGCTCGTCGGACTCCTCCTCGGTCTGGGCGGGTTCGCCTGTGCCGTAGGTGATCCCGTCGTCGCTGACGAACCGACGGGTCTCCTCCCGGCGGTCGAGGAGCCCCTCGATGCCGAGCCGCTCGATCGTCGCGATGAGCGCGTCCGTGTGCGGGCGGGTGCCCCTGACGAGGAGGGTCTCGTCGACCCCTTCGCGCCGCTTCTCCACGAGGTCGCGGTACGCGTCGAGCAGCGCACCGGGGTCGGCGACGGCAGTCATGCCCGGAACCCTAACGAGCCGCAGCCCGTCGAGGGGTGAGAGGCCGGCCTTCTCGCGATCTACCCTGCGGTCATGCCGAGCTGCCCGACGCCGACGTCGACCAGCTGCTTGCCCGGGCCGGGGCCCTCATCGGGGCGAGCATGGCGGTCGGATCGCTGCTGTCGGGCGCGCTCGTCTGGTGGCACCCCTCGGGGCGGGCGGCAGCGCGCACAGCGATACCGTCGGCCCATGAGCGAGCTGCGTCCCTTCCACCTGGCCATCCCCGTCCACGACATCGAGGCGGCCCGCCACTTCTACGGCGAGGTCATGGGCCTGTCCCGCGGCCGTGAGGACGAGCGCTGGACCGACTGGGACCTCGACGGTCACCAGGTCGTGACCCACATGGTCGACGACCACCGCAACGCCGTCGCCGGCCACAACCCGGTTGACGGCAAGATGGTCCCGGTCCCGCACTTCGGCATCGTCTTGACGATCGAGCGGTTCAAGGAGCTCGCCGAGCGGATGACCGCAGCCGGCACCGATTTCGTCATCGAGCCCTACGTCCGCTTCGAGGGGACGCCGGGGGAGCAGTGGACGATGTTCTTCCTCGACCCCAGCGGCAACGCGATGGAGTTCAAGGCCTTCGAGGACCTGGGCCAGCTCTTCGCCACCTCCTGACCCGCCCGCCCCCACGACGGGTCACCCGAAGACGGCTACCGTCTGACGGCTGATCGCGACGAGGGTGCCGTCGGGCCGCCACACGTGCGCGTGGGTGTGGCCGTAGCCGTGCGCAGCGTGGTCGGTGCGCACCTCGTAGGCCCACCACGCATCAGGCTCGGCGGAGGGGTCCTCGAGGAGCTCGATCGTCCAGGTGAGGCTGCTGGCGGGACGGGGCTCGCCGAGCATCTGGATCGTCGCCGGCGGCCACGAGTCCACGAGCGAGACGAAGTGCTCCTCGCCGAAGCGAGGCGGTGCCTGTCGGAAGCGCATCCAGCCCTGCATGTGCGACGTGGCGGCGCCGCTGTACGGCATCCCGCCGTCCGCGAGCCTCATGTCCACGTGGGCGAAGAAGTCCGGGGTCACCCCAGGCACGTACGGCAGAGCCTGCGCCTCGTCCGGACCGCCGAAGGGGGGCATCGGGGTGCTCGGGGGCACGCTGATCGAGGACTCCCGCTCCGTGCCGAAGCTGGCGAGGATCGCCGCTACGACCTGGCCCTCCTGGACGAGGTGCACCTGCCCCTGTGTGGCCCGCGAGCCCTGGCGCAAGATGCTCACCTCGGCGTGGGCCTCACCGGGCGCCACCGGAGCGACGAAGGAGACCGTCGCCGAGCGAAGGGGGAGGGTGCCGGCCTCGGGGAGGCGGCCCCGCAGCGCCGCGAGCATGAGCCCGCCGACGAGCCCGCCGTACGTCGCCCGCCCCTGTCCCCATCCCTCCTCGACGTGGACGGACCCGGTCGAGGCGTGGTCGAGCATCTGCTGCAGATCCATGCCGCCGATCCTCCCACCGGGTTCCCGCGGCCTAGCCTGGGCCCCATGAGCGAGAGCGAGGAGCGCGCAGCGACGGCCCTCCACCTGAGCGGGGTGGAGCACGCGATCGTCCGGCACGGGCGGGTGCGCTCGCTCGAGGAGGCGGCCGAGGCCAGAGGTGTCCGCCCGGCCGACATCATCAAGACCCTCGGGACGATCACCCCCTTCGGCTCGACCCGCGCCTGGCCCGTCGTCGCCGACGCGGCGATCCTCCGGCCCGAGGGGCGCTCGATCTCGCTCGGGGCTGGCGGGCACGAGGTGTCGGCCACCGTGCCGGCCGAGGCGGCGCTCGAGGCGCTCGGGGCGCAGGTCGCCGACGTCACGTCCCCCGCAGACCCACGGTGACCTGGCACGACATCCGTAGGATGTCCTGGTGACTGGCATCCGGATCGGCGAGCTCGCCCGGCGCACGGGGCTCAGCTCCGACGTGCTGCGCGTGTGGGAGCGCCGCTTCGCCCTCTTCTCCCCGGAGCGCACCCCGGGCGGATATCGCCTCTACAGCCCGGAGGACGAGCGCCTCGCCCACGAGGTCATCGCGCTCAAGACCCGCGGCCTGCCCCTCTCGATGGCTGTCGAGCAGGCCCAGGCCACGCTCGAGCGGGCTCGGGCCGGGGTCGCCGACCAGGGCCGTGAGGAGCTCGTCGGCGCTGTCATCGACGAGATCGACGCTGCCGTCCGCGAGATGGACCAGGTGGCCGCGAGCGCCGCGATCACGCGAGGGATCTGCGCCCTCGGGGTCGAGGCAGCGATGGTCGAGGTGCTGCTGCCCTATCTCGTGCGTCTCGGTCGCCAGTGGGAGCAGGGTCAGGTCACGGTCGCGCACGAGCACTTCGCCAGTCACCTCGTCCGGCGTCACGTCGGGGCTCACGGTGTCGAGCACGGCCCGGCCGGGCGCCGCACCGCGGTCCTCGCGTGCCCTCCCGACGAGCGACACGACATCGGCACGCTCATGACCGCCGTCGCGCTCACGCGACGGGGTTGGTCGATCCGCTTCCTCGGCGCTGACACGCCCCTCTCCGCGGTCGACACCGTTGCCTCCACCCAGCGCACCGACGTCATCGTTCTCGGCGGCACCCGGCCGAGCGTCTTCGAGGCGGCGGTCCCGCTCATCACGCGGCTGGGATCGGTCGCACAGCTGGCGATCGGAGGATCCGGGGCGAGCGCTGCCATCGCCGATCGGGTGGGCGCCGTGCTGCTCCCCCTCGACCCGGTGAGTGCCGTCACCGTGCTCGACGAGGTCGTCAGCTCCACCTCTGCGACCGCCTGAGCGCAGCCGCCTCCCAGCGCCCGCCCAGGAAGCGCCCATAGCCTGGGCCTCCGCCACCCCTCACCGGACTGACGAGATGACGACCGCCCTCCTGCTGCTCATCGGCATCCTGGCCATCCTCGCGATCATCGCTGCCAACGGCTACTTCGTCGCGCAGGAGTTCGCGTACATGTCCGTCGACCGGACGCGTCTGGCCGCTGCGGCGAAGGCGGGCGATGCCGCCGCTGAGCGCGCTCTGGCGGTCACCCGCCGGACCTCCTTCATGCTCTCCGGCGCGCAGCTCGGGATCACCGTCACGGGCCTGCTCGTCGGGTACGTCGCCGAGCCGCTCGTCGGTCAGGCGATCGGTGACATCCTCGGCGGCGCCGGGGTCCCCGCCGCGCTGAGCATCTCCATCGGCACGATCGGGGCGCTCGCGCTCGCGACCGTCATCCAGATGATCTTCGGCGAGCTCTACCCGAAGAACCTTGCCATCGCGAACGCCGAGCCGATGGCGAAGGGGCTGGCGCGGTCGACGACGATCTACCTCACGGTCTTCGGCTGGCTGATCGCCTTCTTCGACTGGTCGGCCAACGCCCTGCTCCGTCTCGTGGGCATCGAGCCGGTCCACGACGTCGACTCCACGGCCACCGCCGAGGACCTCGAGCGGATCGTCGCCGACTCCCACGCCAGCGGTGACCTTCCCCAGGAGCTCTCGACCCTGATCGACCGTGTGCTCGACTTCCCCCGCCGCGACGTCGAGCACGCGATGGTCCCGCGGGCGCGCGTCGACTCGGTCGACGCAGGGACGACGGTCGGCGAGGTGCGCCGCCTCATGTCGGATGCCCACACCCGATACCCGGTCCTCGTCGACGACCACCCCGAGGGCGTCGTCGAGCTCACGGCGCTCCTGCGTGCCGGCGCATCCGACGGCGACCTCGTCGAGGACCACATGAGCCCGGCGCTCGTCCTGCCGACGCTCATGGGCCTGCCCGACGCGCTCGACGAGATGACGGGCCACCGCACCCAGCTGGCGTGCGTCGTCAACGAGTACGGCGGCTTCGCCGGCATCCTCACCCTCGAGGACCTCGCTGAGGAGCTCGTCGGCGAGATCACCGACGAGCACGACGAAGGCCCCGCGCCGGGAGTGACCCCGGGCGTCGAGGGCGAGTGGACGATCGCCGGCGGCCTCCACGTCGACGAGCTCGAGCGGGCGATCGGCCGCGACCTGCCCGAGAGCGACGTCGAGACCGTCGCGGGCCTCGTCATCGAGCAGCGCGGCGACCTGCCCGAGGTGGGTGAGGTCGTCCGGGTCGAGCTACCGAACGACCCGCGCGAGGTCGCCGAGGACGCGGTCGTGCGCCGAGCCCTCGACATCGAGACCCTGACGATCGACCGGCACGTCCCGGCGCAGGTGCGGGTGACCCTCGTGGAGTCGCCGGACGAGGCCCGAGAGGACGAAGGGGGCGAGGCGTGAACCCCTTCGTCGTCACCCTGGTCACCGTCGGCCTCATCGTCGCCAGCGGCTTCTTCGTCATCCTCGAGTTCGCCCTGCTCGGCGCCCGACGTCACCGGCTCGAGGCGGAGGCCGAGACCTCGCGCACTGCGCGCGCCGCGCTGCGTGGCATGAACGAGCTGACGATGATGCTCGCCGGCGCCCAGCTCGGCATCACCCTGTGCACCTTCGCGCTCGGTGCCATCACCAAGCCCGCGGTCGACGCCTGGCTCGGCCCGCTCCTCCAGGACGTCGGCGCGCCCGCGGGGGTCGCCTCGACGACCTCCTTCGTCCTCTCTCTCTTCCTCGTCACCTTCCTCCACCTCGTCGTCGGCGAGATGGCACCGAAGTCGTGGGCCATCGCCCACCCCGAGACCTCCGCGAAGGCTGTCGCGCCCCTCGGGCGCGTCTACATGTGGCCCCTGCGCCCCCTCCTCGCCTGGGTCAACCGGGTCGCCAACCGCCTCGTCGCGGCCAGCGGCGTCGAGCCGGTCGACCGCGCGGCGGTCGGCGGCATGGATGCCGAGACGATCCGGCACCTCGTGGAGCACTCCGGCGAGGCTGGGGTGCTCGAGGAGCGTGCCAGCGGCAGCCTGACCCAGGTGCTCGACCTCGAGAACCTCACGATCGGCGATCTCGCGAGCGACGCCATGACCGCTGTGCCCTCCGGCGCGACGGTCGCCGACCTTCAGGCGGTCTCGGCCAAGACCGACCATCTGCGGGTGCTGCTCGAGGGCGGCGAAGCCCGCTACGTCCATGTGCGCGACACGCTCGTGCACGGCCCCGACGACCTCGTGGAGCCGCTGGCTCGCCCGGCGCTCCAGCTCGACGCCGACGTGCCCGCCTACGAGGCCTTCGCCCGGATGCGACGGGAGAGCGAGGAGATCGCCGTCGTCACCCGCGACGGGGCGCAGGTCGGCGTCGTCACCGTCTCGGACATCGTCCGCAAGGTCCTGCCCGGCCGGGAGCCTGCCGGGGCCCAGGACGGAGGCTGACCCCCCTGGCGGAGCGGGCCCGGCCGGTGGTTCGATCCCCCCATGAGCACACCTCCACCCCCCTTCGACCCGACGGGCAGCTCGCCCTACCCGGGTCAGCAGCCACCACCCCCTTCGTCGGGCTCCGACCCGCACCCTCAGCAGCCCTATAGCA
>JBHWMJ010000134.1:0-34512 GCA_043423105.1 Marihabitans sp. | reverse complement strand
TCGGTCAAGGACCTCAACGCCAAGATCCGCGCCTTCATCGACGGCTGGAACGACCGCTGTCACCCTTTCGTGTGGACCAAGACCGCGGACGAGATCCTCAAGAAGGCGAACCGTCAGCCAACTTCAAACACGGCCCACTAGAGACCTTGGCTGGCTAGCCTCAAAAGCTCGTCCGAGCGTGGGCGCGTGGCCCCGAGGGGTGTTTCCAGGTCAATAGGGTGGTGGCTTTACGGTCTCTGACGGAGGAGTTGCATGGCACCGCAAGGCTTCAGCGACAAGGTCGCCTTCGTCTGGAAGGTCGCCGACAAGCTGAGGGGCACCTTCAAGCAGCACGAGTACGGCAGCGTCATGCTGCCCCTGCTCGTCCTGCGCCGCATGGACGCCGTCCTCGCCCCGACCAAGCAGGCGGTCCTGGCCAAGGCGGCGACCGGCCCATCCTCCGGCGAGGCTCGCGACGCCCTGCTCAAGGCCGTCGCCAAGCAGTCCTTCTACAACACCAGCCCCCTCAGCGTCACCACGCTCCTCAACGACGACAAGGCCGTCGCCGACAACCTCGCCGCCTACATCCGGGGCCTGTCTCCGGACGCCTACAAGGTCATCGAGGCATACAGCTTCGACGACAAGATCGCGCGAATGGACCGCGCCGGCATCCTCTACGCGGTCCTCTCCGACTTCGCCGATCTCGACCTGCGCCCTAGCGTCGTCTCCAACGAGTCGATGGGCTACATCTTCGAGGAGCTCCTCCGGAAGTTCTCCGAGATGAGCAACGAGACCGCCGGAGAGCACTACACGCCCCGCGAGGTGATCGGCCTCATGGTCAACCTCCTGCTCACCGGCCGTGCGTACCGCGAGCTGCACGACAACCCCAAGCCGGTCCGCGAGGTCTACGACCCGGCCGCCGGCACCGGCGGCATGCTCACGGCCGCGATCGACCAGATCACCGACCTCAACCCGGACGCGATCGTGCGCGTCTCCGGCCAGGAGCTCAACGCCGAGACCTGGGCGATCGCCCAGTCGGACCTCATGATCCAGGGCATCGGCCCGGACCGGATGGTCCACGGCAACAGCCTCACCGAAGACGCCTTCGAGGGTCGACAGTTCGACTTCATCCTCGCCAACCCGCCCTACGGCGTGGACTGGAAGGCCTACTCCGCCCCGATCAAGGAGGAGCATGAGAAGCAGGGCCACCACGGCCGCTTCGGCGCCGGCCTGCCCCGCGTCAGCGACGGCTCGCTCCTCTTCCTCCAGCACATGCTCAGCCACATGAAGCCGAACGGCGGCCGCGTCGCGATCGTCCTCTCCGGCTCGCCACTCTTCTCCGGCCAGGCCGGCTCGGGGGAGTCCGAGATCCGCCGCTGGATCCTCGAGAACGACTGGCTCGAAGGCATCGTCTCCCTCCCGGACCAGATGTTCTACAACACCGGCATCTCCACCTACGTCTGGATCCTCACCAACGCCAAGGACGAGGCAGCCCACGGCCGGGTCCGACTCATTGACGCCCGAGGCCTCGGCACGAAGATGCGCAAGTCCCTCGGCGACAAGCGCAAGGAGCTCACCGAGGACGCCATCGGCGAGATCGCGAACCTCTACGGCGGCGCGCTAGGGGAGTTCGCCAAGGACCCGCGAGTCCGCGTCCTGCGCAACGAGGAGTTTGGCTTCCAGCGCATCACGGTCGAGCGACCGATGCGTCGGCGTTGGGTCGTTGCTCCCGAGGTCGTTGAGGAGGAGCGCTTCGCGGGGGCGAAGGGGTTGGCCGGTCAGGTCTTCGAGTCGGAGAAGGACCTCCTGGCGGCGTTGCCGTCGGACCTCGGCTGGAAGCCGGCGGTGCGCAAGGCCTTCGCGAAGGGGTGTGCCGTCGCCGACCTGGAGGCGCCCGTCGTCACCGGCAAGGGCGGCAAGCCCGAGCCGGACCCGGAGCTGCGCGACCAGGAGAACGTCCCCCTGCCCGCCGGCTGGCTGGCGCTGGACGACGAAGGGAGGTCAGCCTCCCTCGTCGAGTCGGCCGAGAAGCACCTCGCCGACGAGATTCACCCGTACGTGCCGGACGCGTGGATCGACCACGCGAAGACGAGGGTGGGGTTCGAGATCCCCTTCTCCCGACAGTTCTACGTCTACGAGCCGCCGCGTCCGGTCGAGGAGATCGCCGCCGAGATCAAGGAGCTCGAGGACCAGATCCAGGGGTGGATGAAGGGCCTGGGCCTGTGAGCACTACCCCGTTGCGCCATCTCGCCGACGTCTGGACGAGCAGCGTCGACAAGCACACCCGCGAGGGCGAGGTGCCCGTGCGGCTGTGCAACTACACCGATGCCTACTACGGCGACGTCGTCGGGCCGTCCGATTCAAGCATGCGCGCGACAGCGACCATCGATGAGGTCGCACGCAACCGACTACTTGTCGGCGACACCGTGCTGACCAAGGACTCAGAAGATCCGCGTGACGTCGGGATCTCGGCTACGGTCGCGGAATCCGCCGACGACTATGTGTGTGGCTACCACCTCGCGATCGTCCGCCCCAAGCGTCAGGTGCACGGCCGGTTCCTAACGTGGGCGCTGCGTGGGCGCCCATGCCTAGACCATTTGGGCAATCACGCATCGGGTATCTCCCGATACGGCATCTCCCAGAACGGACTGCGCTCCACCCCTGTCGAGCAGTTCAGCGCGGAGGAGCAGCGGCGGATCGCAGACTTCCTCGACGACCGCGTCGCCCGCATCGACCAGATCCTCGCCGCTCGCCGTGAGCAGCAGCGACTTCTTCGTGCATCGGAGCTCTCAAGTCTTAGTGCCACGGTTGACGGCTTGGCGGAGGTGTTCGGTCTTGCACCCCTACGCCGGTTCTGTTCCGGCATAGAACAGGGCGCATCACCGGTCGCCGGGACCGACCAGCGCTCGGTTCCGAGTGGGGGGTGCTGAAGACCTCAGCCGTCGCTCGCGGTGACTTCTACCCAGAACGCCACAAGGCGGCGGCGGTTGCTGCCATCGAGGAGAGGCACCGAGTTCGCGATGGAGACGTGATCGTGATCCGCGGGAGTGGGTCGGCCGATCTAGTCGGCGACGCTGCGGTTGCGGCCACCGCGGCGACTCCGCTCTACCTGTCTGATCTGACTTACCGTCTTCGCGACGTGACTGCGGACCCGTACTTTCTTGTCTTGGGTCTGATCAGTGCTCGGGGCCGCGCCGAGCTCGGGTCACGAGTCCGGCAGGGGAGCGGCCCAGCAAAGGCACGCGGCGACGATATTCTAGGCGTCCCGGTGCCAGCAGCTCCTCGCGAGCGCCAGGAGCAAGCGGCCGCGACCGCACGTCAGAGGCAGGCGTCGATCGCAATTGGGCTGGACCTGCTCGCTCAGTCTGTCGACCTCCTCACCGAGTACAAGCAGTCGCTCATTACCGCCGCCGTGACCGGCGATCTCGATGTCACGACCGCGGGGAGTGGCGTCCCGGGCTGACCCGCTAAAGGGCAGCCGGGAGTTACCAATGATTGGTAGCCTCTTTACATGGCGCAGAACACCTCGATCAGCCTCGACGACCACTTTGCCGAGTTCCTCTCCCACGAGGTCTCGACCGGCCGTTACCGGTCGGCCAGCGAGGTCGTGCGTGCTGGCCTTCGCCTCCTCGAGGAGCGCGAGACCCAGCTGGCCGCGCTCCGGTCCGCGCTCGTCGAGGGGGAGCAGAGCGGTGCAGCCGAGCCGTTCGACTTCGACGCCTTCATCGCCTCGAAGACCTCGTGACCGGGTACCGCCTCACCCCGGCGGCGCAGCACGATCTCTCCTTGATCTGGGACTACACGCAGGATCGGTGGGACCTCGCCCAGGCCGAGATTTACGTCCGGGAGATCGGGGCGGCGGTTGAGCGCATTGCCGAGGATCCCCTACGCGGTCGACCGTGCGACGAGATCCGGGAGGGCTACCGCAGATATGCCATCGGCAGCCACCTGCTCTTCTACGTCGAGCGGTCAGGGGGGGTCGACGTCATCCGGATCCTCCACCAGCGCATGGACCCCACCCGCCACCTGTGAGGCGGCGCCACCAACGAGACGGCTCGACGGGACGGCCGGAGCAGATCCCCGCGACTCGCCTCGATGGCTTGTAGGTTCGCCTGAGAGACCAGGTCCGCCGATGGGGGCAGATCATGAAGGGAACCGATGAGCAACACGACCGAGTCCACCTTCGAGGCCAACATCGAGGCCCACCTCCTCGGCAACGGCTGGTCGGCGGTGCCCCCTTCGTCCTACGACCGTGAGAAGGGACTCTTCCCCGACGAGCTCATCGGATTCGTCCAGGGCTCCCAGCCCAAGGAATGGGCCAGGCTCGCCCAGCGCCACGGCGGCGAGCAACACGCCCGAGAGAAGTTCCTCGCCGTCGTCACCGATGCCCTCGACCACCGCGGCACCCTCAGCGTCCTGCGCGACCCGATCAAGGACTCCGGCGTGACCCTGCGGCTGTGCACCTTCAAGCCGGCCACGACGCTCAACGCCGAGCAGTCCGCGCGATACGCCGCCAACCGGCTCACCGTCACCCGGCAGCTGCACCACTCCGAGTCGCGTCCCGCCGACAGCCTCGATCTCGTCCTCGCCGTCAACGGCATCCCCGTCGCCACCGCGGAGCTGAAGAACCCGCTCACCGGGCAGGGGCTCGAGCAGGCGATGCAGCAGTACCGCACCGACCGCAACCCGCACGACTTGATCTTCCGCGCGCGCACCCTCGTCCACTTCGCCATCGATCCGCACCGGGTCGCGATGACGACCAAGCTCGATGGGGAGGGCACCCGCTTCCTCCCCTTCAACCAGGGCACCGCGGGACCCGGCCGCACCGGGGCGGCCGGGAATCCCCCTTCGCCCGGGTACCAGACGAGTTACCTGTGGGAGGAGGTCTGGCAGCGCGACGCCTGGCTCGACCTGCTCGGCACCTTCATCCACGCTGAAGGGGGACGGGTCCTCTTCCCGCGCTACCACCAGTGGCACGCCGTGCGCGCGATCACCGAGGCCACCCGCGCCGACGGCGCCGGCGTCGACCGCCTCATTCAGCACTCCGCCGGCTCGGGGAAGTCCAACACCATCGCCTGGACTGCGCACACCCTCTCCCGGCTGCACGACGCTAGCGACCAGCCGATCTTCGACAAGGTCGTCGTCATCACCGACCGGCGCGTCCTCGACCGTCAGCTGCAGGACACCGTCGCCGGCTTCGATCACACCCCCGGCACCATCGTGCGCGTCGACCAGAAGTCCGACCAGCTGCGCGACGCCCTCGCCGGCCACGGCGCGCGCATCATCATCACGACCCTGCAGAAGTTCCCCGTCGTCGCCAAGGCGGCCGAGGAGGCGGCGGCAGGGGAGGCAAAGGGGGTGGTCGGCCGCCGCTTCGCCGTCATCGTCGACGAGGCGCACTCCTCGACGACCGGGGACTCGGTCACCAAGCTCAAGACCGTGCTCGCCGGCAATGACGAAGGGGGCGAAGCAGGCCTGGCCGAGGCCGAAGCGGCAGAGGCGGGAGCGGGGGAGGCCGACGACGCGCTGATGGAGTCGGCGCAGGCCCGCGGTAAGCGGAGCAACCTGTCGTTCTTCGCCTTCACCGCGACGCCCAAGCCGCGCACGCTGGAGACCTTCGGCCAGCTCGACGCCGACGGACACAAGCGCCCCTTCCACACGTACTCGATGCGCCAGGCGATCGAGGAGGGCTTCATCCTCGACGTGCTGCGCAGCTACACGACGTACTCGACCTACTACAAGCTGGCGAACTCGCACCCGCGCAACGACCCGGAGATGGACAAGAGCCGGGCGAAGGCGGCGCTGGCCCGCTTCGTCTCGCTGCACCCGTACCACCTGGACGCGAAGGCCGAAGTCATCGTCGAGCACTTCCGGCAGAAGACGGCCGAGAAGATCGACGGGCGCGCGCGGGCGATGGTCGTCACCCGGTCACGGCTGCACGCCGTGCGCATGCACGAGGCGATCAACAGGTACATCGAGCAGCAGGGGTATGGGTCCGGTGCAACGCCGCTGCGGGCGATCGTCGCCTTCTCCGGGACCGTGCCCGACCCCGACGCGGTAGAGCTGGAGTACACCGAGTCTTCGATCAACGGCTTCTCGGAGTCGCAGCTGCCCAGGCGCTTCCGCGAAGACGAGGACAAGCGGCTGCTCGTCGTTGCCGAGAAGTACCAGACCGGCTTCGACGAGCCGCTGCTGCACACGATGTACGTCGACAAGAAGCTGTCCGGCGTCAAGGCGGTGCAGACGCTCTCGCGGCTGAACCGGACTCACCCGGGCAAGGAGGACACCTTTGTCCTCGACTTCGCTAACTCGGCCGAGGAGATCCAAGAGGCATTCAAGCCATTCTATGAGGAGTCCTTCGCGGCGCCGACCGACCCCAACGTGCTTTATACGCTCGAGCACGAGCTGATGTCGGCGCGGGTGCTGTCGATGGAGGAGATGGACGCCGCGGTCAGGGCGCTGCTCTCTGGTGAGCCTGGGGAGCAGTCGGTGCTGTACGCCAACCTGCAACCCGCCTACGGGCGGTATGCCGCGCTCGAGGACGACGAGCAGGAGGACTTCAAGGCGACCTTGACGCACTACTGCCGCGCATACGCCTTCGTGTCTCAGACGATGCCCTGGGTCGACACTGACCTCGAGCGCCTCTTCCTCTATGGGCGGATGCTCCTCACCGAACTGCCCGCCGCCGACACCGACCCGATGCCGCAGCTGAGCAAGTCGGTGCAGCTGACCCATCTGCGGATCTCGGTCAGCGGTGAGGAGGCGATCGAGCTCGAGTCGACCGAAGAGCCCGGCGTCGCGCTCCCCGGTGAGGGCAAGGGCAAGCAGGCCGAGCCGGTGCTCGACAAGCTCTCCGCCCTCATCGAGGCGATGAACGACAAGTACGGCGCCGACCTCGGGGAGGCGGACAAGGTGTGGGTCGACCAGCAGTGGGTGGTCGTCAAGGAAGACGACGACATGCGCGCGGTGGCGCTCAACAACGATCGGAGTCAGTACGAGCTCGTGCTCGAGGAGCGGATCAAGGAGTTCCTCGTGACACGGCACAACGACAACGGTGCGCTCTTCGACATGTTCTTCGCCAACCCGGACTTCCAGCGGCGACTGCTCGTGTACCTGGCGGGGACGTATGACGAGTTCCGGGCGGAGGTCGGATGAGCGGGCCGGCGGTGAGGCCGAACACGGGTGGTTGCGCCCGCGAAGCCCGAGTTCCGCTCGGGTAGGGTGCTGATGAAGACCCCGGAACAATCCCTGGCCGAGCCAAATCGCCGGGGTTTCGTCATGCTATTACGCAGCCATGACAACCTGACCTCGTGAGCATCAGCGACCGCCTCCGCACCGTCCCGACCCTCACCGGGACGCCTCCGCACGTCGACCTGGACGACCTCCCTTCGGACCCGCACGACCTCGCCCTCGCCTGGCTCGACGCGGCCATCGACGGCGACGTCCCCGAGCCGATCGCGGTCACCCTCGCCACGGTCGACGCCGACGGTGTCCCGGACGCACGCACCCTGCTGCTCAAGGACGTCGATGAGCGCGGATGGGCGTTCGCCGGCACCGGCTCCTCACGCAAGGCCGACCACCTCGCCGACAACCCGGCCGCCGCGCTCAACCTCTGGTGGCAGCCGCAGGCACGTGCCATCCGCGTCTGCGGGCGGGTCGAGCTCGCCTCGCCGGAGGAGTGCGAGGCCGACCTCGCCGCCCGCAGTCCGGCCGCCCGGTCCGCCGTCGCGCCGGGGGACTGGCGGCTTTGGCGGATCCAGCCCACCCGGATCGAGCTGTGGCAGGGTTCCCCGGACCGCCAGCACATCCGCATCGTCTACACCCGCGACGAGGCGAGCGGTCCGTGGACGCGTTCGGTGACCCGAGGCGAAGGGGGACATCCCACCCCTCCGCCCGGCGACGACTCGCAGGCATGACGCCCGATCCCAGGCCCACCGACCAGGGGGCGGCTCGCCCCCTTCGCTATGTCGCGATCGGGGACAGCCTCACCGAAGGGGTCGGCGACGACCCGTAGCCCGACGGCACGCCCCGCGGGTGATCTGACCGGCTCGCCGAGATCCTCGCCCGCCATCACGGGGCGATCGGCTACGCCAACCTCGCCGTCCGCGGATACCGCACCGCGCAGATCCGCGACACCCAGCTCGAGGCGGCGCTGGCGATGGAGCCGGACGTCGTCACCTTCACCGCGGGGATGAACGATCTGCTCCGCCCCCGGTTCGACCGCGAGGCGCTGCTGCAGGCCCTCGTCGATATCGTCGCGCCCTGCACCGAGCGCGGCGCGCGGGTGCTCGTCGTGCCGATCCCGGACATCCGCTCCGTGCTGCCGGTCAGCCTGGTCTTCGAGTCGCGACGTCGCGAGCTCAACGGCATGTATCGCTACCTCGCCGAGCACCACGGCATGCTCGCGCCCACCGTGACGACCGGCAGCATCTTCGAGGACCGGTGCGCCTGGGCCGACAACCGGCTGCACCTCTCCGCCCTCGGGCACGAGCGCCTCGCCATCGGCGCGGCCGATCTGCTCGGCGTCCCTAGCGACACCGACTGGCTCACCCCACCCGACGGGCCCGCCCCACCGCACACCCTGCGCGGCCACGAAGCGCTCCCAGCATGTCGACCGTCAGCTCATCTCGGCGCTGCGCGCCGACGGCCGCGAGTCGGTGACCTCTCTCGCCGAGCGCCTCGGCGTCACCCCGGCGACGGTCAACTTACGGCTGCGTCGCCTCGTCGACACCGGGACGATCCTCGGCGTTCTCGGCGCGGGTGCGCACCGAGGACGACCCGGACACGATCCGCGCGGTCACCCTCATCGAGAGGAGCAGCCGGTCGACGACGCAGGCGATCAACCAGCTGCGGGGCCTGCCCGAGATCGTCGCCCTGCACACGACGAACGGTGCATGGGACCTCGTCGCCGAGCTGCGCACCGCGACCCTGGCCGACTTTGACCGGGTCATGGGCCAGATCCGCTCCGTCGGCGGGGTGGTCAACAGCGAGACGAGCCTGCTGCTGCGCTCGGTGCAGCTCTGACCGTGCCGCTCTGCCCCGTGCCGCTCTGAGGGGGACGGCTCGGGAGCGCTGGGCCGAGGGGGAGCCCTCCGGCTCAGGCGCCGCTCGGCAGGGTGACCTCGACGGGCGCGCGCGTGTCCTTGACGAAGGAGAGCAGGACGACGGCGTCGGTGACGGCGAGCAGGTCGTGGCGGCGCTCGGGGATCGTCAGCAGGTCGGCCGGCGAACCCGACCACGTCTCGTCGCCGGCGGTGAGCGTGACCTCTCCGCGCAGGACGAGCAGCCGCGCCTGCCCCGGGTTCTCGTGCTCCGAGAGCGCGCTCCCCGCCGTGAGCGCCAGCACGAGTTGCTTGTGGCTGCCCGACGCCGGGATCGGTCGCACGTGCCTCCCGGCGGAGCTGTCGTGGGCCGCGGCGAGGGCCTCGTCGGCCACCTGGTCGAGATTCACACTGTCCATGCCCGTGACCGTACCGGCGCCGTCAGCTGCTTGGGGACCGTGTCGCTCTGGGTCCGCAGCCGACGGGGTCGAGCCGGAGCAGGCTCGCCAGCGGCCCGAAGGCCAGCCGGACCGGGTTCTGCGAGTGGAGCCCCGGAGCGGCGGTGGTGAGGTTGTATTCAGGGCTCACGAGCGCGACCGGCGGGAGCGCCAGGAGCGCAGGGGGCAGCGGGTCGAGGTTCATCGGCGCTTCGGCCGCGACATCATGACCTCGTCGAAGGCGGCCTGAGCGGCACCGAAGGCGGCGACCGGGTCGCACGCGCCCCCGACCGTCCGGTCGGCGCGCAGGACACGGAGCCCCTGGCGACCCCACTCGTCGCGCACCCACAGCTCGAAGAAGTGCGCGGCCCGCTCGGCGATCGCCTCCGGCGGCACCGCGACGTCACGTCGGGAGAGCATCTCGCGGGCGAGCTCGACGACGCCGTCCCCACGACGGGCCGAGGTGAGCATCACCGTCACCGAGTCGGCGTCGACCGGCCGGGCGAGCCAGAGCGCACCGCGCAGCTGGTGGTAGGCCGTCTGCGCGCCGGGGGAGTCAGCCTTGTTGATGACGAAGGCGTCGGGGATCTCGACGATCCCCGCCTTGAGCATCTGCACGTCGTCGCCGCCGCCAGGGGACATGACGAGGTAGACGACGTCGGCGAGGTGCTTGATGTCGGCCTCGCTCTGGCCGATGCCGACGGTCTCGACAATGACGTAGTCGTAGAGGCACACGAGCGCCCGCACGACGAGGTACGTCGGGGGAGCGAGCCCGCCGAGCGCCGTGACCGAGGCCTGGCTGCGGAAGAAGAGCCGGTCCTCGGCCACGTCCGTCGTCATCCGCGTCCGGTCGCCGAGCAACGCCCCCTTCGTGATCTGCGACGACGGGTCGACCGCGACGACCGCGATCGTCGCCTCGGGGTCGATCCGAAGCATCTCGCGGGTCGTCGACGACACGAGCGAGGACTTGCCGGCGCCCGGGGTGCCGGTGATCCCGATGACCGTGCTCCGATGACCCCGCGCCCGAGCGTCCTCCTCGAGCAGCGCGATGGCGGCGTCCCGCTCGGTCGCCCGGGAGGTCCGCGTGTCCTCCATGAGGGAGACCAGGCGGGCGACGTCGGAGCGACGACGCGTCAGCGCCGCACGGGCGCGATCGGCACCGTCAGCGCCAGCCCCGCCCGCGCTGGCGGCACCACCCGTCAAGAGCGCGCCTTGTCCTCGAGGATCCCGACGAAGGACTCCATGATGTCCATGATGTCGTAGTCCGCCGGGGTGAAGACCTTCGCGATCCCGAGGTCGGTGAGGGCCTGGAAGTCGCCCTTCGGCACGATCCCGCCGAGGATCACCGCGACGTCGTCCTTGACCCCTTCGTCCTCGAGGCCCTGCATGATCTGCCGGGCGAGCTCGACGTGCGAGCCGGAGAGGACCGAGGCGCCGATGAGGTCGGCGCTCTCCTCGACCGCAGAGCGGACGATCTCCTGCGCGGAGAGGCGGATGCCCGAGTAGACGACGTCGAAGCCGACGTGCCGTGCCGAGACCGCGATGACCTCCGCGCCGTTGGAGTGGCCGTCCAGGCCCGGCTTGCCGACGACGAGACGCGGCCGGTGGCCGATCTCCTCGGCGAGGGCGTCGATCCGCGAGCGCAGCGCCTCGACCCGGTCACCCTCGAGGGTGAGCTTCTGGCCGTCGACACCGGTGGCCGGGCGGTACTCGCCGAAGACCTCGCGCAGCGCGTGCGCCCACTCGCCCGTGGTGACCCGGGCCAGCGCGCACTCGATCGAGGGCTCCATCATCGAGCTGCCGTCGCGGGCGGCCGCCTTGAGCGCCTCGAGCGCGGCGTCGACGCGGGCCTGGTCACGCTTCGTACGGGTCTTCTCGAGGTTGTCGAGGGACTCCTGCGTCGACTCCGCGGTGACGGTGAAGATGCCGCCGTCGTCGCCGCTGAGCAGCGGCGACTCGATGCCGTCGGTCCACTTGTTGAGGCCGACGACGAGCTGCTCGCCGGCGTTGATCCGGCTGAAGCGCTCGGACATCGACTTCACGAGCGCCGACTTCATGTAGCCGTTCTCGATCGCGCCGATGACCCCGCCCATGCCCATGATCTTCTCGATCTCGGCGTACGCCTCGGCCTTGAGGCTGTCGACCTTCGAGCGGATGACGACGCTGCCCTCGAAGAGGTCGGGGTACTCGAGCAGGTCGGTCTCGTAGGCGAGGATCTGCTGGAGCCGCAGCGACCACTGCTGGTCCCACGGGCGGGGCAGCGAGAGCGCCTCGTTCCACGCCGGGAGCTGCACGGCTCGGGCGCGGGCGTCACGGCTGAGCGTGACCCCGAGGGCCTCGATGAGGATGCGCCAGGCGTTGTTCTCCGGCTGGACCTCGGTCAGGCCGAGGGAGTTGACCTGGACGCCGTAGCGCATGCGGCGGTACCGGGCGTCCTGCACGCCGTAACGGTCTCGGGTGATCTCGTCCCACATCTCCGTCATCGCGCGCATCTTGCACATCTCCTCGACGAAGCGGATGCCGCTGTTGACGAAGAAGGAGATCCGGCCGACGGAGCGCTCGAAGTCGGCCTGGCCGATGTTGCCGCGCTCCTTGAGCAGGTCGAGCAGGCTGATCGCGTTGGCGAGGGCGAAGGAGAGCTCCTGCACCGGCGTGGCGCCGGCCTCCTGCAGGTGGTAGCTGCAGATGTTCGAGGCGTTCCACGAGGGCACCTCGGCGAGGGTGAATTCGTACATCTCGGCGATGATCCGCAGGCTCGCCTCGGGCGGGTAGATGTACGTGCCGCGGGCGAGGTACTCCTTGATGAGGTCGTTCTGCGTCGTCCCCTTGAGCTCGGAGATGTCGACGCCACGCTCACGGGCGAGGGCCACGTAGAGGGCGAGCAGCCACATCGCGGTGCCGTTGATCGTCATCGAGGTGTTCATCTCCTCGACCGGGATCTGGTCGAAGAGGATCTCGAAGTCGTCGAGGCTGTTGATCGGCACACCGACCTTACCGACCTCGGGGCGGGCGATCGGGTCGTCGGAGTCGTAGCCGCACTGCGTCGGCAGGTCGAAGGCGATCGACAGACCCGTCTGGCCGCGGGAGAGGTTGCTGCGGTACAGCTCGTTGGAGGCGCGGGCGCTGGAGTGGCCGGCGTAGGTGCGGATGATCCACGGGCGGTCCGTGGTCGGGTTGCCCTCCTTGTCGTAGAGGACGTGGGCCTGGCGCTCCGGCTGGGCGGACTCGGGCTGGGTGGTCATCCGGGTGCTCTCCTAGGTGGTCGGGCTCACGTCATTGTCCTCGAAGGGCCTCCGTACGTCTGTGCCCGGGGGATTGATCTTCGCCACGTTCAAGGCGAAGGGGGGTCAGCGGCCCGCCGCACGGAGGGCCGTGCGGATGAGCGGCCACTGGAGCGGCAGGCGGGCGAGCGTCCCCGCGAACATCGCCTTCGACTCCGGCGTGCCCTTGCGCTGGGCGCGGGCGCCGTGGGTGGCACTCATCTGGACGTTCGCGGGGAAGACCGCGACGAGGAGCGCCGCGCTCGCCAGCCCTGCGGCCTTGCGGGTGGCCGGGTGGAGCAGGCCTGCGGCGCAAGCGATCTCGGCGACTCCCGAGGCATAGACGAGCTCGCGTCGGTAGCCCTCGAGAGGCTTGGGGATGATCGACTCGAAGACCTGGGGCCTGACCATGTGGATCACCCCGGAGGTCGCGAAGAGGGCGGCCAGTCCGACGGTGGGCTTGTCCAGGGCAGGGGCGGGGCTCATGACGGCAGCGTAGGACGACGAAGGGGTCCAGGACCGTCGTCCTGGACCCCTTCGTTCTGCACTCCGATCAGATGTCGAAGTACATCTCGAAGAATCCGGACGATGTTGGCTCACGACGGCCAGGAACGAAAAGTGCCGCTGACCTGCACAAACGCGGTCTCGGCATGTTGGCCAGCGACGGCTGATTTTGGCCTCGAACGGATCTCCTGCGGTATCACTGCGGCATTTGCCGCCGTTTCGCCTGGGGACTCCATCCGCGCGGTCAGGCTAGCTCGGGGCCGTCGAGTGGCCGTTCGAAGCCCGGATGAAGTCGCGCAGTTCAGTGACACGCACGCGCAAGTCAAGGACGTCGAGGTGCTCGTCGGCGAGGAGCTCAGCGGCCGCGCTCGCGATGGCGACCTTGTCGAAGCGTGGGCCTTCGGATGGGGCGCGAAGGGGGTTCTGCCATTGGTTCGCCTCGTCGAGGGACGCCCCAGGATGGACTTGGTCGACCGCACGCTTGAGGACCTCGTAAGGGATGTAGTTCTCGATCGTGTAGCACCTGGTGACCCAGGCGAGCCCAGGCGCCGGATCGTCGGCAAGGAACTCATCCTTGATCCGCTTCTTGGTCGCGCTGATGTGCTGGCGACTGCTCGTCTTGTCTGAGTCGATCAGGATGGCGCTCGCTCGGTTGAGACGGCGGAGGCTGATGAAGTCGGTCAGGGCGTCCTCGCTCATCGTGAGGTGAGATAGGAGCTTCCCGCCGTAGAACATGATCGAGTAGTCGATGCCCTCTGCGAGCGACGGATCAAGTAGCTCGAGCCACCGGCGGAGGTAGGTGCGATCCGAGGGGCCCTCCACCCAGATGACACAGTTCGCCTGCAGCAGGTCCGACGGTCGGTAGCCCAAGTCGTGGCAGATCTCGACGAGTTCATGGGGCCTCTTGGCCAACCGCGCAACACTGCCGCTCCGGGAAAGGCGTACGTGATAGGCGGTGGCTCGGTCGTCATCGAGGAGGTGCGACGAGTGGGTCGCAATGACGTACTGGTTATCCGTGTCGTCGGTCAGATACCGGATCAGCTTCTTCTGCAGCAGTGGATGCAGGTTCGTTTCGGGTTCCTCAAGGCACACTAGAGATCGCGACGTCACGGTCGCGGCTGCTGCAAGCACGATGACCTGCTCGACGCCGCTGCCGAGGCTTGCCAGCGGGAGCACGCGTTGCGGGGTCTCGACCTGGATCGTCGAGAAGTCGAAGGGAACGTTGAGTGACGCGGCTGGGTCTCCGAGGACCGTCTGCACAAACCGGTTGATCGCGGCCCACCGGGGTTGCGCGGATGCCCACTGGTCATGTGGCGGACTCTGCAACGTGGCAAGGGCGCGGATGATGCCGCGCCCAGAGAGCCAGTCAAGTTGCTCATCTTCCGTGGCTTCGACTCGGCGAGCGCTGGCGATTGTTACCACTGGAGGCAGTGATGAGAACCCACCGATCGAGATCAGAATCCGATCCATGACGTTCTCGGCATTGACCGCGCCGCCCCCGAGGGCGCGGAGGGCCTGGTTGAAGTGTGAGTTCCCCCAGTTTGGCCAGGCGGACATCGCCTGGTCGCGACGAGCCGCGTTCGGGACGAACTGATTGTCGACGAGCACGAAGCGCGACCAATAGCGGCCGTCCTCAGCCAGGAGCGCCATCGCGCCTTCGCGGAAGCCGTTCAAATCCTGTGGGTTGACTCGACCGTTTCGCTGCGCCGGGTCCTGGGTGTCACCGAAAGCCCCAAGTGGAACAGGGATGCCGATTTCCAGTGGTGCGTCGTCCGGAAACCCTCGCGGGCGGTCAAGGTCATCGAGCTGCGGGCGGCTCGGTGGCTGGGTGGGGTTGCCACCTCCGGCACCCGCTTTGGGTAGTACGTGCTGCAAGAACCGGAGAACGTTGGACTTGCCACTGTTGTTCACCCCTGCAAGGACCGTGACCTTGGTGGGGAACAAGAACTCCTGCCACTCCGCGAAGGACCTGTAACCGGAGAAGCCAATCCCCGGCAGGAGCGGCCTGAACGCGTCGACGGGTTCCACCAGGGTCATGTCTTCCCCGATCAGAGCGCCTGGTAGTAGTCGCGAATCGCCGCAGCCATGAGCTTCCGACGCTCGACGAGGAACTCCTTGTAGCTCCCGGCCGTCACCTCGACCAGGTTCGCCGGGACGGCGTTCTCAGCGAGGTTGTCGGCAAGGTCGATGGTGTCGGTGATCTCGCCCAGAGTCAGTAGCCCTGACTCGATCTGTGTGGCCATGTCGGCCATGTACTGCATCGGCGGCTTGTTGCTGATGCTGATGTTGATCGACGTCTCGGTCAGCGCGAAGTTGGCCACCTGGTTGTAGTCGCCGCGATCGGGGTAGCCGTTCTTCTGCAGGTAGTCCTTCGGCACGATGTGGTGGATGTCGCCGGACTGCTGGTGCATGGCGGCGACCGTGATGCCCTTCGACAGGAAGCCTCGCGCGTTCGTGGTGACCTGTGCGGCTAGGAACGTCTGGAAGAACGGGCTGACTGTGCTCGTCGTCTCCAGTGCGGCCGGCAGGGTCACAGCCCAGTAGGCGTCGGAGAGCTCAGACTCCTCGATCTGCTTGAGGTAGTTCGCAGCGCCCTGCTCGCCGATGCGTCGGATGTCCTGCTCCCAGGTCGACTCGAAGCTGCCGGAGTGCCGGCCGGTGAGCATCGACATCACGAACCAGCGCTTCACGATGCGCTTGCGCTCGCCCTCGGTCATCTCCTTGTCCTCGCGGAGGCGCAGGTAGAGGGCGTAAGCGAAGTTCAGCGCGTTCTTCGAGTTGACCATGCCCGGCGTGATGAAGCCGGCGGACTTGATGAGCATGAGGAAGTTGTCGAAGTGGTAGTTGCTGACGATCTGGAGCAGCGCCCGCTCGAGCTTGTCGTAGGCGACGGGGATGCGCTCCTCGTCGACCTTCCGCGTCTCGGGGTCGCGGCCAGAGAGCTCGCTGACGATGCTCGACGCCTTGCCTCGGCTGAACCCGACCAGGCCCGCGACGCGGATGATGTCGCTGTACTCCGGGTCGTAGAGATCCTCGGCCTCGTCCTTCAGCCAGCTGATGGCCTTGAGGTAGGGCGTGTCGGCGAACTCGGTGTCGTTCTCCTTGATGTCGACGTACGCGTGCGGAGCGACGGCGAGGTGGCAGAAGTAGTCGATGAGCTTGCGGAGGTTGCGACCCCGGTCGCCGTAGGTGGCGATCTTGCTCATCGCGAAGTCTGCGCTGCTCAGCGGGACGCCCTTGGAGTTGATCCGGATGAATATCTCGGACACGGTCTCGACGTCGAGGTCGTCGGCGAGGCCGATGATGCCGATCTGCGCGTTCTGGATCCGGCCCAGGTGGGCGAGGTTGGTCTCGAAGATCTTGGCGTCGACGTCGGGGTTGCGTTCGAGGTACTCGCGCGCGAAGGACAGCGGCGACTCAGAGTTGAAGTACTCGCTGATATCGGCGATCCACTGTGGGTTCTTCCGGATCACCGGTGTCAGGGTCGCGAACTCCTCGGTGATCGGGTTGAAGGCGATCGTGATCCGAACGGACTTGTACCGCTTGTTGATCACCGTGAGGCCGGCGACGGCCGCCCTGAGGGCAGTGATGCGCTGCTGACCGTCGATAAGGATCTGCTGGTGAGCGGCAACCTGGCCGCCCTTGAGCTTCGCGCCGACCGACTGCCAGGTGATCAGGTAGCCGACGGGGTAGCCCTTGTAGAGCGAGTCCATCAGGTCGCGGACCTTGACGCTGTCCCAGACGAACGGACGCTGGAGCTCCGGGATCGCGATCCGGTCGCTCTTCACATCTGCCAACAACTGAGTGACAGCGGACTGCGTCACCGAGTACTTCGCCATTGCTGCTCCTCGCTTGCTCGCGAGACACGCTAACGGGATCCTCCGACACGCACCGGGCAATCGGGCCCGGAACATGCTCGGCCTACGACGTTGCGTGCCTGACGACGTCGACGGCCGTGCGTCGGGTGTCCTCGTCACGGCGACCCATCTCGTGCTCGGGCGGGATCGGCGCATGCAGCGTGGCGTCGATGACCGCCGCCCAGTAGGTGCGCATCGGCTCGGGCACGTTCATCTCGGGCCACAGGTCGATGAGGAGAGCGGCGTCGAGGTAGAGGCGCAAGCTCCCCTCGTCGCCGTACGTCAGGAGTCGCTCGTAGACGAGCTTGCGGTCGGCGCGGATCGACAGGTCCCACCAGAACTTGTCGTTGTCCGCGTCGATCAGGTCGAAGAACTTGATCGTGCGGAAGCAGGCGGGGGCCTCGAGCACGATCCGGCCGACGATGCGTACGTCGCGACGACGATCCTCAGGCGTGTTGAGCGCGAGTCCATGGCTGAGCTCGGTTTCGGCGAGCTGGCCAAGCGTCGGGATCCCACGTGGGCCAGCTCGGTTCTCATCGAGCGATACGACGAGACGATCCCGGCCGAGGAACCGGACGCTGAGGAGATATGGGAGCAGCTCATCGAGCTCCTACGACGGGCGCTCGACTCAGGAGCGGTGTCCGACCAGGACCGCGGCCTGCTCCTGGATCTGGCTCATGCGGCCAACCTTGCGGATGCGCCCCTCCGGCGGGGCAGGGCTGGGCTGACCACACCGTCGGGCGCCCAGCTGGTCAGTGAGGATCACGCGCTCGCGGCCCGGACGATCCGCCGCCACGCCGCCGATGCGCTCGACAGGCTGGGGGAGGTCGCGCGTCAAGGCGGGCTGGCGCTCTGACGTCTGGCCTCAGGCCCAGGACAGCGTCTCGTGCGACCACGTCTTGCCATCGGCATCGCCGGAGAGCGCGGGGTCAATGAGGCGCTTCGCGAGATCGGCAGCGAGGCCCACGGTCCGGTAATCGGCGCAGTGGGGGACAGGTCTGCTCAGCTTCGCGTAGCCGGCTCCCCACGCGGAGGGCACCGCGAAGCTGTCGAACCGCTCCATCTGGCGTCGGCGTGCCTCGGTGACGGTGGCGATTCGCAGGGCGGTGCCTTCGATGTCCTGCGTGGTCGCGATCACGACGAGGTCGACGAGGTCCTTCTCGCGGCTCGACGTGCGTTCGTGGTACTCGGTCATGGTCGCGCAGACCTTGTCGGCGACCTGGTCGACGACGGGGTAGAGGCGGTACTGGTGGCTGACGAGGCGCGGCAGCTCCAGTGCGTTCGCCGGGTCGGTCTTGGTGACCTCACCGGTGATCCCGGTGCCGACGGCGAGGTCCACCTGCAGCGAGCCCTTGGTGCTGAGCCCGATGAAGATCTCGAACCTGACCTGGTAGCCGTCGGTGTAGGGCTGGGTGTCGTTGCCGATCGACGGGGTGTGGCTGACGTACTGGAACCGGAAGTGGTCGCCAAGGTCGATCGCTGCCAGACGGACCAGGTCCTCGAGGGCTTGGGTGAGAGTGAAGCCGCGGCGATACAGGTCGATGTCCCGAGTGGCGCGGGTGGAAGGCACTCGGGCGAGCATGCCCGTGCCGCCCTTCAGCACCCACTCGGAGTCCTCGGCCTGGGAGAACACGCGGCTCAGGAAGCGGTTGAAGTACTCCAGCTGGATCCGCTTGTTGACGTCGAGTGACGGGTCGGCAGAAGCTGCCCGCCTCGCTGCGTCCTTGATCGCGCTTTCGACGCCGCGCGGAGAGGAGTATGGCTCGGGCTCAGCCACGCGTGACCGCCTTCTGGGTCTTACGAATGGCTGCAAGCGTCTCCGGCTTGAGCGCGATGCTGTCGCTCAGGGCAGTGGCCCATCCCCGGCTGATCTTCTCCATGACGTCACTGTCAACGAGCTGTGCCGAGATTCGGCGCGCGACCTCGTCGAGAGCTGCGTTCTTGACCAGGTCGGCGCTCACGCGCTCCATAGTTGCGTTGAAGTCGGCGAGCTGGGGAGCCATCGAACTCCGGATTGTTGCGGCAACCGACTCCTGGATCGAGCGCATGGTCTGTTGCATCTCGGGAGTCATGACGAGCCGATCGAGGTCCTCCTTGCTGAGGCCGACGAAGTAGTTCGCAGCGACCCGAGAGCCGAGCGACGCGTCGGCGGCGACTCGACGCGCGACAGCCTCCGAGTCGATGCCTGCGATCTCCATCAGCCGATCCAGCAGGGCGGCTCCATCGCCCTTCTTGAGTCCGTTGCGCTGGGCGAGGGGAGCGAGGAGTGATCGGAGCCGATCGAGGTCGAGGTTCCGCTTGCGAGAGGCGTCGCGGAGTGCGTCGGCGACGAGGCTGAGGTCACCCACCTCTTCGATGAGATCGGCGATGGTGCGCTCCATCGTCATGGCCGGCGGGCCATCGACGAGCGTGACGTCGCGGGGGTCAAGCGTGCGCTGGCGGTAGCGGATGGAGCTGCGCTGACTCTGCCGGCGGGCGGGAGAGACGAACTCGTGCCGTAGGGCGCGGAAGTCACCGATGCCGTGCAGGTCGGCGGCGGACTCTCCTGCCACGACCACGCCATTGGCGCCGTCCTTGATGCGCGCCTCGCCCATCGTCTTCGGATCGGTGCTGAGCCAGGCTGCCTTCAGGTCGTCATGCGGGCCCGCGGGGGCGCCGGCGTCCTTGTAGACCCCGTGGGCGAGGCGTTCCAGCTGGCCGTCGGCGGCGAGTCGCGAGAGGTCGAGGCGTGTGATGCCGTGCATGCTGGCTTGGGCCGAGGTCACCATGCCCCACTGGTAGGCGGTGACCTCAGCGAGCATGCGGAGGGCATCTTTCGACTTCACGCTTGGAGTGTATCGTCTAGCTAGATACATTCCAAGCGGCCCGCCATCCTGCTCGGCGCCCACGCCGGACTACGGCTCGCGGAGGCTGCCGCCCTGCGTTTCGAGGACGTCGACTTCGCGACCGGGCTTGTGTCGCCGATGGTGCAGTGGGTCGATCAGCCGTTGAAGTCCGACAAGAGCCGGACACCGATCCCGATCCCCAAGGAGATGGCGCACCTGCTTGCCGATGCCGTGCGCACGGGCAAACGGCGGACGCTTGTCGACGACGAGTGGGGCAACCCCGCCGGACCCTGGACGATCGAGCGCGCGATCCGCACGGCTCGTGAGCAGGTTGGACCGCCGGAAGGCTTCAGGTTCCACGACCTTCGGCACTACTTCGCTTCCCTGCTGATCGCGTCCGGTCTCGACGTGAAGGTCGTCCCAACCTGAGCGGCCGGATCTGTCGGGGCATCGCCGTAGCCTCCGAAGCGGGTCGCCAGTTCGGCGGTCCGTTCACCCAGGAGGAGCGTGCCATGAAGGTCGCCGCGTACCACTCAAGCAACCCGTCCGACCCGGACGTGTACCACAACCACGACGATTGCCCGACCGGTCAGCAGATTCCGGCTCGGAACCGCGTCGCCGGTACTGGTGGCTACCGACGCTGTCAGCAGTGCGTCGCACTGGGCTGAGCGGGATCTACTGCGGTATCACTGCGTTATTTGGCCCCGATCAGGTCAGGCGAAAGGGCCCCTGGTCCTGCAAACATGCAGGTCAGAGGCCCTTTCGACGTTACGACGTCTGTCAGATGTCGAAGTACATCTCGAACTCGTGCGGGTGCGGCCGCAGCTGGAGCGGCGCGACCTCGTTCTCACGCTTCCACGCGACCCATGTCTCGATGAGGTCCTCGGTGAAGACGTCGCCCTCGAGGAGGAACTCGTAGTCGTTCTCCAGCGCGACGAGCACCTCGGGGAGGGTCGTCGGGACCTGCTCGATGGCCTCGTGCTCCTCCGGCGGCAGCTCGTAGAGGTCCTTGTCGATCGGCTCCGGGGGCTCGATCCGGTTCTTGATGCCGTCGAGGCCGGCCATGAGCTGCGCGGCGAAGCACAGGTACGGGTTGGCCGAGGGGTCCGGGATCCGGAACTCGATGCGCTTGGCCTTGGGGGAGTTGCCCGCGATCGGGATGCGGATGCACGCGGAGCGGTTGCGCGCCGAGTACACGAGGTTGATCGGGGCCTCGAAGCCCGGGACCAGACGGTGGTAGGAGTTCGCCGTCGGGTTGGTGAAGGCGAGCAGCGCCGGGGCGTGCTTGAGCAGGCCGCCGATGTACCAGCGGGCCATGTCGGAGAGGCCGCCGTAGCCCTGCTCGTCGTAGAAGAGCGGCTCGCCGTCCTTCCACAGCGACTGGTGGGTGTGCATGCCCGAGCCGTTGTCGCCGAAGATCGGCTTCGGCATGAAGGTCGCCGTCTTGCCGAACGCCCACGCGGTGTTCTTGATGACGTACTTGAACTTCATGATGTCGTCGCCGGACTGCAGCAGCGTGTTGAAGCGGTAGTTGATCTCCTGCTGACCCGCGGTGCCGACCTCGTGGTGGCTGCGCTCGACCTGGAGGCCGACCGTGGCCATGTTGAGGCACATCTTGTCGCGCACGTCGGCGAAGTGGTCGACCGGCGGGACGGGGAAGGAGCCGCCCTTGAAGCGGGTCTTGTAGCCCTTGTTGCCGCCCTCCTCCTCGCGACCGGAGTTCCACGCGGCCTCGATCGAGTCGAGGTAGTAGTAGCCGGCGTTGGCCTTGGTCTCGAAGCGGACGTCGTCAAAGACGTAGAACTCGGCCTCGGCGCCGAAGTACGCCGTGTCGGCGATGCCGGTGGACTTGAGGTAGGCCTCGGCCTTCGCGGCGATGTTGCGCGGGTCGCGGCTGTACGGCTCACCGGTGAAGGGGTCGACGATGGAGAAGTTCATGATGAGCGTCTTCTCCTCCCGGAACGGGTCGAGATAGGCCGTCTTCACGTCCGGGACGAGCTTCATGTCGGACTCGTGGATCGCCTGGAAGCCCCGGATCGAGGACCCGTCGAACATCTGCCCCTCGGTGAAGAAGTCCTCGTCGAGGCTCTCGGCCGGCACGTTGAAGTGCTGCATGACGCCGGGCAGGTCGCAGAACCGGATGTCCACGAACTTGATGTCTTCGTCCTTGATGTAGCTCAGGACCTCTTCGGGGCTGCTGAACAAAGCCGTCCTCCTGGTGTGGCGGCTGGTGATTCGCACCAGCCGGGGTGTGCGACCAACGGTAGTCAGGCCCAGTTTCTCGGCCATGACCCGAATGTTTCGGCCGTGTTACACACCGTATCGTTTGGCTCCGTGACCCCGATGGACCCCCAGCGACCCACCCTCCTGCGCCGCGTCGTGGGCATCGCCATCGACTGGATGGCCTGCCTCGCGATCACCTTCGGGCTCATCGGGCAGCTCACCGAGATCACCCCGGCGCAGCAGAGCTGGTACCCGCTGCTCATCCTCTTCGTCGAGCACGCGATCCTCGTCCCCTTAGCCGGCGGGTCGCTCGGGCACCGGCTCCTCGGTATGGCAGTCGCCCCGCTCCACCGCCCGCAGACGAGCATCTTGCAGGGCGTCATCCGGGCGGCGCTGCTCTGCCTCGTCATCCCCGCGGTCATCACCGACGGCAACGGGGACGGCATGCACGACAGGGCTGCCGGCACCCGCGTCATCCGCACCTCGTGATTCGAGGTATCAGCGGCCGGCAGACCGGTCGTTGATACCTCGACGCGGTGACAGGGGTGCGAAGGGGGAGTGCTGGCTCAGCGGCCGCGCAGGCCCTTGCGGTTCATCCGCACCGAGGTCGGGTCGACGCCGGCGGGGATGCCCTGACGGATGCCCGGCAGGGACTTCAGCCGCTTGTTGACGACGATGATCTCTTCCTTGGACAGCGCCGGCTTGAGCCGGGTCAGGGTCCAGCGGATCTTCTTCACCGCGAGCTCGTCCTCGCCGGGGCCGACGTGGTACGTGTACACCGGCACGCCGGGGGCGACCCGGGAGACCTTCTTCTTCTCCTTCTCGAGGAGCTTCGCGGCGCGCCCCTTCGGGCCCTCGGCGAAGAGCACGATCCCGGGGCGACCGAGCGCGCGGAAGACGACCGCGGCGTTGTGGATCTCCTGGGCGCGCGCGGCGTCCGCGGCGACCGGCTCCTGCTCGTAGTACCAGCCGCGGCGCAGCGCGGAGAGGCCACCGAGAGTGGCGCCCTTCTGCCCCTCCATCTGCCGGAAGGCAGCGGCCTCACCACGGCGTGCGAGGACGATCATCGCGGCGAGCATCGCCGCCGGGATCGCGACGATGAGCGTCAGCCACGGGTGGCCCATGAGCCAGCCGATGAGCAGGCCCACGCCGATGACGCCGACGAAGGCCAGCAGCATCCACGGGGTGACCTGCGGGTCGATCGTCTTGACGGTCCGGTGGACCTGCGCGATGCGCTTGAAGGGGTTGCGTGTCTCCTTGGGAGCCGCCGGGGAGTCCTTTGCCATAGTGCCGCCGATCTTACGCGGTGGCCGCGCCGGTCTTGCCGGCCGCGAGCAACGACGAGGCCTCCTGGCGCGCCGAACCTTCGCCCTCACCGAGGTGCGCGAGGTTCGCCGGGATCTCGCGGCCCCAGCGGCGCATGGCCTGGGCGTACAGGCGGCCCGCGCGGTACGAGGAGCGGACGAGCGGCCCGGCCATGACGCCCTTGAAGCCGATCTCCTCGGCCAGCTCGCTCCAGTGGACGAACTCCTCGGGCTTGACCCACCGGTCGATCGGGTGGTGCATCTTCGAGGGGCGCAGGTACTGCGTGATTGTCAGGATGTCGCAGCCGGCCTCGTGGAGGTCGCGGATCGCCTGCTCGACCTCGTGGTCCTCCTCGCCCATGCCGAGGATGAGGTTGGACTTCGTGACGAGCTCGGCCTCGCGGGCCATCGTCAGCACCTTGAGCGACTTCTCGTAGGTGAAGGCCGGGCGGATCCGCTTGAAGATCCGCGGCACCGTCTCGAGGTTGTGGGCGAAGACCTCGGGCCGCGCGTCGAAGACCTGGCCGACGAGCTCGGGCTTGGCGCCGAAGTCGGGCGGCAGGATCTCGACCCCTGTCGTGGGGTTGAGCTCGTGGATCTGACGGATCGTCTCGGCGTAGAGACGCGCCGCACCGTCGGGCTGGTCGTCGCGGGCCACGCCGGTCACGGTCGAGTAGCGCAGCCCCATCTGCTGCACCGACTCGGCGACCCTCCGCGGCTCGTCCATGTCGAGCGCGGTCGGGCGGCCGGTCGCGATGTCGCAGAAGTCGCAGCGCCGCGTGCACACGTCACCGCCGATGAGGAAGGTCGCCTCGCGGTCCTCCCAGCACTCGAAGATGTTGGGGCAGCCGGCCTCCTGGCAGACGGTGTGCAGGCCCTCACGCTTCACCATCGAGTGGAGCTGGGTGTACTCCGGGCCCATCTTGGCCGTCGTACGGATCCAGCTCGGCTTGCGCTCGATCGGCGTCTCGGCGTTGCGCGCCTCGACGCGCAGCAGGCGACGACCCTCGGGAGCGACGGTCACAGCAAACCCTCCAGGTGGCAGATCGTGGTGCGGGACGACGACAGGCCGGTCGGCGTGAGGTCGATCACCCCAGCCTACGCGCGTTGGGTGGCAGGCACCCATTCGCCCCGGTGCGGGGCGGGCCTACGATGGGGAGGGACGAACCGCGACGACGCAGACGACGAAGGGGTGTGCGATGACCGAGTCACCGATCCACGAGCTGAGCCGCGAGGAGTGCTGGGAGCAGCTCAAGAAGCACGAGTTCGGGCGGCTGGCCTTCCATCTCGCCGGCGAGGTGCACATCACCCCGATCAACTACGCCGTCGACGGCTCGACGATCCTCTTCCGCACCGCGGAGGGCAACAAGCTGCTCGGCGTCGTCATGAACTCCGACGTCGCCTTCGAGATCGACGACACCCGCAGCGAGGAGGCCTGGTCGGTCATCCTCCGGGGCAGTGCGCGGGTGCTCGAGGGTCAGGAGGCCTACCGGGCCGACAACGTGCCGCTGCGGCCCTGGGTGCCGACGCAGAAGTTCAACGTCATCGAGATCCAGGTCAACGAGATGTCTGGCCGACGCTTCGACCTGACGAAGCCGTGGACGCACATGCGAGCGCACGGGCACTGAGCCCCCATGGTCCTTGAGGTGCGACGAAGGAGCCTCGACAGGACCTCCCTCCTGCTCTCCGAGGTCGTCGCGGTCTCTCACGAGGTGGCGGCGACCTCGTCACGCCTGGCCAAGCGGGATCTCGTCGCAGGGTCCCTCCGTGCGGCCGGACCCGGTCAGGCCCGCGCGGTCGCGGCCTACCTGTCGGGCGTCACCCCGCAGGGTCGGGTCGGCGTGGGGTGGAGGACCCTGGCGTCGCTGCCGGAGCCTGCGGCTGAGGCGTCCTTGACGGTCACCGACGTCGACGCGGCCCTGTCGGCGCTGGCCGGCGAAGGGGGACGCTCGGCGAAGGGGGCGATCGTCGCCGACCTCTTCGGTCGGGCGACGGCGACGGAGCAGGACTGGTTGCGCGCGCTCATCCTCGGCCAGGTGCGGCAGGGCGCGCTCGACGGAGTGCTCCTCGCCGCGGTGGCGCTGGCGGCCGACGTGCCAGAGACGGCGGTGCGTCGGGCAGCGATGCTCGCTGGCCGCACCTACGACGTCGTGGAGCCGGCGTTGGTCGGGGGCGAGGCGGCCCTGGCGCAGATCACGCTGGAGGTGGCCCGGGTTGTCCGGCCGATGCTCGCCGGGTCGGCGCCCGACGTGGCGAGCGCGATGGCGGCGCACGACGGCCCGGTCGCGGTCGAGGCCAAGCTCGACGGCATCAGGGTCCAGGTCCACAAGAGCGGTGACGACGTGCGGGTCTTCACCCGCGGGCTCGACGACATCACCGCCCGGCTGCCCGAGGTCGTCGAGCTGGCACGGGCGCTGCCGATGCAGTCCGCCGTCCTCGACGGCGAGGCGATCGCCCTTCGCCCAGACGGTCGCCCAAGGCCGTTCCAGGAGACGGGAGCGCGGACGGCCTCGAGCCGCTCGGTCGAGGCTCTGCGTGCGGCGACCCCGCTGACGACATACCTCTTCGACCTGCTGGCCCGAGACGACGAGGTGCTCCTCGACCGCCCCTTCGCCGAGCGCGCCGAGGCTCTGCGGGAGGTCGTGCCGTCCGGCTCGCTCATCCCGGGCGTCCTCACGGCCGATCCGACGGCGGCCCAGGCCTTCTTCGACGAGCTCGTCGCCGGCGGCCACGAAGGGGTCGTCATCAAGGACCCCGCGGCGCCGTACGCAGCCGGGGCGCGAGGGCGTGGCTGGACGAAGGTCAAGCCGCGGCACACCTTCGACCTCGTCGTGCTCGCCGTCGAGTGGGGCAGCGGGCGACGCCGCGGGAAGCTCTCGAACATCCACCTCGGCGCCCGGGGCGAGGACGGCGAGATCGTCATGCTCGGCAAGACCTTCAAGGGCATGACCGATGAGATGCTCGCCTGGCAGACCCAGCGTTTCCTCGAGCTCGAGACGCACCGGGACGACTGGACCGTGCATCTGCGGCCGGAGCAGGTCGTCGAGGTGGCGGTCGACGGCGTGCAGACCTCGCGTCGCTACCCGGCCGGGATCGCGCTGCGCTTCGCCCGGGTGCTGCGCTACCGCGACGACAAGACCGCCGCCGATGCCGACACCGTTGAGAGCGTCCGAGCCCTCCTCGGCTGAGGCTGCCGGGCGACCAGGACGTGTACCGCCTTGCGCGGCCCGTGGTTCGTCTATCGGCGGAGGACGGCGCAGCCGTCGGGCTCGACGACGAGGGTCGAGTCCTCGAGGGTCGCGTCCCACGCGGCGAGCAGCTCGGAGCCCTCGGCAGCACGACGCAGCGGATCCGACCCGAGGTTGACCACGACCGTGCACGACCCACGGGTGACCGTCACGACGTCGCCGTCTCGGGTCGCTGCCCCGGGGCGCAGCGTGGGGTCGGAGAGGTCCGGCACCTCGCGGCGCAGCCGGATGAGCAGGCGGTACCAGTCGAGCACCCGAGCATGGACTGGGTCGGCGACCTCGGCCCACCTCAGGGTCGAGTCGTGCCACGTCTGAGGCGACTGCGGGTCGGGGACGACCCCGCCCCAGCCGTGGGCGGAGAACTCCTCGGCCCGCCCCTTCGACACCGCGGCGGCGAGCTCGCGGTCGACGTGGTCGGTGAAGTACTGCCACGGCGTCGAGGCGCCCCACTCCTCACCCATGAAGACCATCGGCGTCCACGGCCCGGTGAGCAGCAGCGCCGCCCCGCACGCGAGCCGGCCGGGGGAGACGAGGTGGGTCAGCCGGTCGCCCCTGGCCCGGTTGCCGACCTGGTCATGGGTCTGGAGCGAGGCGACGAAGCGCCACCCGGGGGTGAGGTCGGGGTCGACCGGCCGTCCGTGCCGGCGACCGCGGAAGCTCGAGTAGGTGCCGGCGTGGAAGAAGGGCGTCGACGCGATCGTCTCGACCGCCTCGGGGGCGGCGAAGTCCTCGTAGTAGCCCTGCGTCTCTCCGGTGAGCAGCACGTGCAGGGTGTGGTGCACGTCGTCGGCCCACTGACCGGCGAGGCCGAGGCCGCCGGCGCCGCCGGCAGCGCGCGGCACGACGGTGGCGGGGTCGTTGCGGTCCGACTCGGCGATGAGGTGCAGCGCGCGGCCCACCTCGTCGGAGAGCGCGTCGACCGCCTCGGCCATCTCCTCGAGCACGTGCACGGCGCTCTCGTCGACAAGCGCGTGCACGGCGTCGAGACGCAGCGCGTCGATGTGCAGGTCGCGCAGCCAGTAGAGGGCGTGGTCGACGAGGTAGCGGCGCACCTCGTCGGACTGGGGTGCGTCGAGGTTGACCGCCGGACCCCAGGGGGTCGTGTGCGAGTCGGTGAAGTACGGCCCGAAGTCGATGAGGGTGTTCCCGCTCGGACCGAGGTGGTTGTGCACGACGTCGAGGCAGACCCCGAGACCCCGCGCGTGGCAGGCGTCGACGAAGCGCACCAGCGCCTCGACGCCGCCGAGCGCCTCGTGGACCGACCAGATGTTCACGCCGTCGTAGCCCCAGCCCCGGCGTCCCGGGTAGCTCGCGACCGGCATGAGCTCGACGAGGGTGATCCCGAGGTCGACGAGGTGGTCGAGCCGCTCGATCGCTGCGTCGAGCGTCCCCTCGCGGGTGAAGGTCCCGACGTGCATCTCGTAGATCACCGCGCCGCGCAGCGGGACCCCGCGCCAGCCGTCGTCGGTCCACGGGAAGGCGGAGACGTCGACGACCTCCGAGAGGCCGAAGGGGCCGTCGGGCTGCGCGAGGGAGCGCGGGTCCGGTAGTGGGTCTCCGCCGTCGAGCGCAAAGCCGTAGCGGTCGCCCGGGCTGCGCTCGGTACGGCTGCTCCACCACCCGCCGTCGCCCCGCTCCATCGGCTCGCGAGTTATCTCGTGCTCATCGAGGTGCCACGAAGGAGCCTCCTGCTCATCGAGGTGCGACGAAGGAGCCTCGAGATGAAGCTCGACTTGCTCGGCGCTCGGCGCCCAGACGCGGTAGGTGCCCTGGCTCATCGAGTGCCTTTCATGCTGGTCGAGGTGCGAGGAGCTCTGCGACGAGCCTCGAGACCACGAGTCATGCCGTGGCCCCCTTCACGAGCAGCGCGACCGGCGCGTCGGCGAAGAGGTCAGTGCACCACAGCTGCCCGTCCTCCGAGACGTCGTGCACTCGCCCCGAGAGGAGGTCGCGCCACCGACCTGGCGCCAGGCCCACCCCTTCGTCCCTCCAGCCGCCGGCTCGCCGGAGCCGGCCGGGGGCCCGGGTCACGACGGCCGCGACCTCGCCCGACCGGACGAAGCCGGTGACGTGATCGCCGACTTGCAGTGGCTCGTACGTCGCTGACGGACCGAACAGCTCGGGCCGGTCACGCCGGAGCCGGAGCGCGGTCGCGGTGAGGTGGATCTTCTCGAGGTGCAGGGTCTCCGGCGGCCACTCCTTGGACGCTTCGACGTCCGCGAGGTCGTCGAAGCGCGACATGAAGTCGACCGGCCGCCGGTTGTCCGGGTCGACGAGCGACAGGTCGACCCCGGCGCAGCCCTGGTAGGTGTCGGGCACCCCGGGGAGCGTGAGCTGGAGGAGCTTGGCCGCGAGGGTCGTCGCACGGATGTCGGCGGCCAGCGTCGTCTCGGCCTCGACGATCGCGTCGCGGAGCGGGCCCCCGGCGCGAGCGGCCTGGGCGAAGGCGATGACCTGCGCCTCGTACTCGTCGTCGCCGTCCACCCAGGCGGTGTGCTCCTTGCCCTCACGCATCGCCTTGGTGAGGTAGTCCGCGAGCCGCTCGTCGGTGACGTCGCCGACGCCGAGCAGCGTCTGCCAGACGAGGTGCGCGGTCGGCCGGTCGACACCGGCAGCATCGGCAGCCTGGGCGGCGACCTCGGAGAGGTGCCGCCAGACGTCGGGCTCCCCAGCGGCGGCCAGGAGACGGGCGCGGACGTCCTCGCTGCGCTTGGTGTCGTGGGTCGAGAGCGTCGTCATCGTCAGTGGCCAGTGCGCCTGGGCGTGGGCCGCCCACTCGTGCATGAGCGTGGGCGAGGCGTCGGCGAGGACGCCAGGGTCGCTGCCGACCTCGTTGAGGGCGACGAGGCGGTGCCAGCGGTAGAACGTCGTGTCCTCGATGCCCTTGGCCATGACCGGACCCCACGTCTGCTGGAGCCGGATCGCGAGGTCGGTGACGCTGTCGCTAGGGCCGTCGGCGCCGTCCTCGAGGAGCACGAGCGGCAGCAGCGCGTCGAGGACCTCGCCGAGGTCAGGCCGGCGGCGACGTGCCACGGCGAAGGCGGTCTCGAGCCGCTCCCGGTCGGTCCGGCTCAGCCGCTCGTCGGGCCGCACGTAGGCGCGATAGACCTCACCGGCGACGAGCAGCTCGACGATAGCCTCCCGCAGCTGCTCGGGGTCGTCGTCGGGGCGGGCCTCGCGGGCGCGACGGGTGAGGCGCTCGACCTCAGGGCCGAGCGAGAGCTCGACGACGTCGCGCTTCGCGGTGACGACGGCGTCCTCGAGGTCGGGGGTGCCACCGGTGTCGCGCCACGTGTCGTCGATGGTCTGCGCGGAGGCCGGGTCGACGAGAGCGGCTTGGACCACGCGCAGGGCGTCGTAGCCGGTCGTGCCCGCGCACGCCCAGTCGGCGGGTAGGCGCTCCTCGCCCTCGAGGATCTTCTCGACCCAGATCGGGGTGCCAGGCCGGCAGGCCGCCGTGAGCCGCTCGAGATAGCCGGTGGGGTCCGCGAGCCCGTCGGGGTGGTCGATCCGGAAGCCGTCGATCATCCCCGCGTGGTGCAGCTCGAGCAGCAGCCCGTGCGTCGCCTCGAAGACGTCGTCGAGCTCGACGCGCACGGCGATGAGCCCGTCGACCTCGAAGAAGCGGCGGTAGTTGAGCCACTCGTCCTTCTCGCGCCAGTGGGTCAGCCGGTAGTGCTGCCGGGAGAGGAGGTCGCGGATGTCCTCGGTGTGCTCGCTGCCGAGGACGAGGGGGAAGACGTGGTCGCCGTACCGGATCACCGGTTCGCCGTCGAGGACGTCGCGGGTGATCGCCCCTTCGGCCACGACCTCGCCGACGCTGCCGCCGAGCACGGGCAGCGCGACGCGCCCGCCGCCGGCCTTCCAGTCGATGTCGAACCAGTGCGCGGTCGGGGCGTCGCGGCCCTCGGCCAGCAGCGCCCAGACCGCGCGGTTGAGGTGCTCGGGTGCGACGAGGGCCATGTGGTTGGGCACGACGTCGACGACGATGCCGAGCCCGTGGCTGCGTGCGTCGGCGACGAGCGCCTCGAAGCCCTCTCGGCCGCCGAGGTCGTCGCTCACCCGGCCGTGGTCGACGACGTCGTAGCCGTGCGCGCTGCCCGGGGCCGCCTGGAGGATCGGCGAGAGGTAGAGATGGCTGACGCCGAGGTCGGCCAGGCGCGGCACGAGCGGCCGGGCGTCGGCGAAGGTGAACCCCTCGTGCAGCTGGAGCCGGTAGGTGCTGGTCGGCGGGCTGCTCATGATGCTCAACCCTAGATGCCCGTGCGCCACCAGATCACCGGTGGTCGGCGACCATCTCGCGCACGAGCGGAGCCACCTTCGTGCCGTAGAGCTCGATGCTCTTCATGATCTTCTCGTGCGAGAGGTCGCTCGTGCTCACCTTGAGGTGGAATCGGGTCGCGCCGAGCGCCGTCATGCCGTCAGCGATCTTGCGGGCGACCCGCTCGGGACCACCCACGGCCATCGAGCCGTGCGCGTACTCCTGCTCGAAGTGCGACCGGTCGATGTTGCCCCAGCCGCGCTCGCCGCCGATCCGGCGGGCCTGGGCGATGTACGCGTCGGCGAAGTCCTCGCGGGCCTGCTCGTCGGTCTCGGCGACGTGGCCGTAGGTGTGGTAGCCGATGGGCTGGGGGTCCTTGCCGAGCTGCTCGAGCGCGCGGCGGTGCAGGTCGGCGAAGGGGGCGAACCGGTCGACCGGGCCACCGATGATGGCGAGGAAGAGCGGCAGGCCGTGCGAGGCGGCGCGCACGACGGAGTTCGGGCTGCCGCCGACGGCGACCCAGGTGCGCAGCTGCCCCTGCTCGATCGGCGGGTAGACGGTGACGTCCTGGAGCGAGGGGGAGTGGGTGCCCTGCCAGGTCACCGGCTGCTGCTCGCGGAGCGCGGCGAAGACGGCGAGCTTCTCCTCGAAGAGGTCCTCGTAGTCCTGGAGGTCGAAGCCGAAGAGCGGGAACGACTCGATGAAGGAGCCGCGCCCGAGGATCACCTCGGCCCGCCCCGAGGTGATCGCGTCGAGGGTGGAGAAGCGCTCGTAGACCCGCACCGGGTCGTCGGAGGAGAGGACGGTGACGGCGCTCGTGAGGTGGATCCGCTCGGTCCGGGCGCCGATGGCGGCGGCGACCATCTCGGGGGAGGAGATGGCGAAGTCGTCGCGGTGGTGCTCGCCGATGCCCATGGAGTGCAGACCGACCTGGTCGGCGAGGACGCCCTCCTCGACGACGTTGCGGATCGCCTGGGCGTGGGTGACGCGGCGGCCCTGCGGGTCCAGGGTGACGTCTCCGAAGGTGTCGATGCCGAGCTCGAGCGCGTTGGGGTCCATGACCGTCGAGGATACGTGAAGCGTCAACTATTCCTCTACCGCTCCGTCGGTGGAGCCATCACCCGACTGACGGAGCGGTCGGCGGGAATCGTGGCGGGGGCGTCCTCGTTAGCACCGACCATGAGCACCATCGGCATCCTCGGCGCCGGCAAGGTCGGCACGACCCTGGCCCGCCTGACCCTCGCGGCCGGTCACGACGTCGTCCTCGCGGGATCTCCCCGCCAGCCGATGCAGGCGCTGATCGTCGAGACCCTCGTGCCGGGCTCGCGGCTGCTCGCCGAGGCCGAGGTGGTCGAGGCCGCCGACATCGTCGTCGTTGCGATCCCCTTCGGCAAGGCCGACTCGATCGACTGGGATGCACTGTCCGGCAAGGTCGTCGTGGACGCGATGAACCACTGGTACGCCGTCGACGGCGACCTGCCCGAGCTCGACGCCCACGACGGCCCGACCGTCGAGCTGACCCTCCGCCGCAACCCGGCCATGCGGGTCGTCCGCTCCCTCAACCACCTCGGCTACCACGACATGGAGACAGACGCGCGGCCTGCGGGTCACCCCCTTCGCCGGGCCCTCGTTGTCGCCGCGGACGACGAGGAGGCCCGAGACCAGGTCGCCCGCTACGTCGACGACCTCGGCTTCGACCCCGTGCTGGCGCCGCTCGCAGCGACCGGGGTGATCGACGGTGGCGGGGCGGCCTTCGGCATCGAGATGTCGGCCGAGGCGATGGTCGCCGCCGTCGACGAGCATGCGGGCGCCGGCACGGCGCGCCGGTGGGGTCAGGCCGTGGCGGGCAGCGGGACAGACCAGTCGAGCACCTCGGCGAGGTGACGCTCGACGTGCGGGAGCACGTCCTGGACGGTGATGGTCCGGCCTGCCTCGAGGCTGAGCGTCGTGACGTCGGCGTCGGGGATGCCGCACGGGACGATCCCCTGAGCCCAGTCGAGTGAGCAGTCGCAGTTCAGCGCGAAGCCGTGCATCGTCACGTCCCGACTCACCCGGATGCCGATCTGCCCGAGCTTGCGGTCGCGGCGGGTGCCGTCGCCGAGCACCCAGATCCCCGAGCGCCCGTCGACCCGGGTCGTCTCGAGGCCGAAGTCGCGGCAGACACGGATCATCATCTCCTCGAGCCGGCGGACGTAGGCGACGACGTCGACGGGGTTGGGCAGGTGAACGATCGGGTAGCCGACGATCTGCCCCGGGCCGTGCCAGGTGATCTTGCCGCCGCGGTCGACGTCGATGACCGGAGTGCCGTCGAGGGGGCGCTCGTGCGAGACGGTCCGCTTGCCGGCGGTGTAGACGGCCGTGTGCTCGAGGAGGAGCACGGTGTCCTCGCGCTCACCCGCGACGACCTCGGAGTGGACCTGTCGTTGCCGCTCCCAGGCATCCATGTAGTCGACGGTGTCGGGGGAGAGGCCGAGGTGCTCGAAGCGCATGCCCGCCACCCTAGACCTGTGGAAAACCTCGCGGCGGCCTCTGCCTGTCCGGGCAGGGTGGAGCCATGGACGAGACGACGGCGGTGGTCCACGACGTGCCCGAAGGGGTGGAGCTCCCTCAGGTCCCCGGCTACCGGGTGACGCGGTGGGTCGGGCAGGGCGGCTCCGCCCATGTCTGGCGTGCTCGACGCCTGGAGGACGACTCCCTCGTCGCGCTCAAGGTCCTCGACGTCGCCGCCGACGAGAGCGCGGTGCGCGAGTACACGGTGCTCGCCGAGACGGCGGTCGAGCACGTCGTACGGGTGCACGACTGCCTGCGGACCGAAGGGGACGGGCGCACCGTGCTCGTCCTCGACTGGATGGCCGGGGGAAGCCTCGGCGACGTCATCCGGGCCCGGGGCTTCCTCAGCGCGGGGGAGGTGGTCACGGTGCTCTCGCCGCTGGCCACCGCGCTGGGGCGCCTCCACCGGCTCGGCGTCGTCCACGGGGACGTGAGCGCCGGCAACGTCCTGCTCGACTCCACCGGACGACCGGTGCTGTCCGACCTCGGGTGCTCCCGCCTCGTCGGCCTGGACCCCGCCGACCGCGACCCGTGGGGGACCGAAGGCTTCGTCGCGCCCGAGGTCGCGCTGGGTCGCTCGCCCCATGCCGCCGGCGACGTCTACGGGCTCGGAGCGATCGCCTGGGCGTGCCTCACCGGGGCCGCTCCAGGACATCGCGCCACCCGACGGCCGCTGCGCGAGATCACCGCCGGGGAGCCCGACGGTCTCATCAACCTCGTCGAGCAGTGCCTCGACCCCGACCCCGTCCGTCGTCCCGGCCCGGACGACCTGGCACGGCTGGCCTTCGAGGCCGCTCGACCTGAGCCGCTCACCGTCGTCGTCCCCGACGACCTCTCGAGCACGATGACCCGTCGGATCCGCGATGCCGCCGCTCGCGACGAGGCCGAGGTGCCCTTCTGGGAGCGCGAGGTCGAGGACGAGGCGCCGCGCCGGTGGTGGCCCTGGCGGCGCGAGCCGGCGATCGATCTCACCCGCGACGCACCGGCTGCCGCGCCGGCTGCCGTCGCGGCGGGTCCGAGATC
>JBHWMJ010000118.1:0-13475 GCA_043423105.1 Marihabitans sp. | reverse complement strand
GTGTGCGACCTGCGCTCCGAGGTGACGACGCTGCCCGGCCTCATCCGGGAGCGCACCCACGACAACGCCCGCAAGGCCGGCCAGGTCGAGGATCTCCAGGGCACGGTCAACGCCCTCACCGAGGAGCGATCCCCCCGCACCGGTGAGGCCGACGACATCGCCGGTGAGATCGCCGAGCTCACACCCGGCTCCGGCTTCCAGGCCGTCACCGGACCCAGCCTGACGGTCAGCCTCGACGACGCACCCCTGCGCTCCGACGAGATCCCCGAGGGGTTCGACGTCGACGACGTCGTCGTCCACCAGCAGGACGTCCAGGGCGTCGTCAACGCGCTGTGGCGCGGCGGGGCCGAGGCGATGATGGTCATGGACCAACGGATCATCTCCACCAGCGCGGTCCGATGCGTCGGCAACACCCTCATCCTCCAGGGCCGGGTCTACTCACCCCCCTTCGTCATCACCGCCGTCGGCGACACGGAGAAGATGCAGGCCGCGCTCGACGCCGACCCGACCGTCTCGGTCTACCGCGAGTACGTCGCCCAGCTCGGGCTCGGTTACGAGGTGACCTCCGCGCAGGAGACGACGGTCCCCGCCTACGCGGGCCAGAGCCAGCTCCAGCACGCGAAGGCCGTCCGCTAGGTCGCCAGCGGCGGCGTCGCGCCTCGGCCCGCGCGAGGGTGGGCATACTTGCCGGATGAGCACCATCCTCGTCGTCGACAACTACGACAGCTTCGTCTTCACGATCGTCGGCTACCTCCAGCAGCTCGGCGCCGAGACGACCGTCGTGCGCAACGACGCGATCAGCGCGGCCGACGGCGCCGACTTCGACGGGGTGCTCGTCTCGCCCGGTCCCGGCACCCCGGAGGAGGCCGGCGTCTCCATGGCGATGATCGCGGCCTGCGCGGAGCGCGCGCAGCCGATGCTCGGCGTCTGCCTCGGCCACCAGGCGCTCGGGGTCGTCGCCGGTGCGACGGTGGGCCGGGCGCCGGAGCTGCTCCACGGCAAGACCTCGCAGGTCCACCATGACCACGACGGTGTCCTCGCCGGTCTGCCCGACCCCTTCACCGCCACCCGCTACCACTCCCTGACGATCGACCCGGCCACCGTGCCCGACACGCTCGTGCCCAACGGTCGCACCGAGAGTGGCATCATCATGGCCGCCCGCCACCGGGACCTGCCGCTCCACGGCGTCCAGTTCCACCCCGAGTCGGTGCTCACCCAGGGTGGTCACCGGATCCTCGCCAACTGGCTCGAGATCGTCGGCGACCCTGGGGCCGTCGCGCGGTCGGAGGGGCTGAGCCCGCTCGTGCGTGACGCCGAGGGCGTCGCGCGGATGGTCGCCGCGGGCTGAGCCACGTGGCGGAGCCGGAGCGGGACCTCAGGGCGAAGGGGGAGGACGACGGCATCGGGCGGTTCGACGCCTTCCAGCGTCGTCACCCCGTCCTCGGCTTCCCGCTCGGGGTGGCGTACAAGTTCCTCGACGACTTCGGCGGCTATCTCGCCGCGCTCATCACGTACTACGGATTCCTCTCGCTCTTCCCGCTGCTGCTGCTCTTCTCGACGATCCTCGGGCTCGTCCTCGAGGGCTACCCGCAGTGGCAGGAGCGGATCCTCGACTCGGCGATCTCGGAGTTCCCGATCGTCGGTGACGAGCTACGCACGACCGGCACGCTGAGCGGCAGCCCGATCGGCCTCGTCGTCGGGTCGCTCGCCGCGATCTATGGCGGGCTGGGCGTCGGGCAGGCGCTCCAGTACGCGATGAACACGGCATGGATGGTGCCGCGCAACAGCCGTCCCAACCCCTTCCTCTCCCGGGCACGGGGCATGCTCATGATCCTCACGGCCGGGGTCGCCGTCGTCGCCACGAGCGTCCTGACCCAGGTGGCGAGCCGGCTCGTCGAGGGCCGCTGGGAGGCCTGGGCCATCGACCTCGGGTCGATCGTCCTCAACACGGGTGTCTTCGTCCTGCTCTTCATCGTCGCCACCGCCCGGCCTCTCACCCCGCGTGAGGTGCTCCCGGGCGCCCTCATCGCCTCGGTGCTCTTCCTCGTCCTGCAGAACGTCGGCGTCGACTACGTCGGCACGGTCGTCGCCCGGGCCAGCGACCTCAACTCCGTCTTCGCGATCGTCTTCGGCCTGCTCGTCTTCATCTACAGCAACGCGCTCGTCATCCTGCTGTGCGTCCAGATCAACGTCGTGCTCCGCGAGCGTCTCTGGCCGCGCTCGCTGCTCACCGTCTTCACCGACGGGGTCGTGCTCACGGACGCCGACCGCCGGGCGTACCAGGGCCAGGCGAAGGCCCAGCGGCTCAAGGGCTTCCAGGAGATCTCGGTGGGGTTCGAGCGTCGCGCCACGGACGAAGGGGCCGAGCCGGCGAACGGCGGCCGGGAGGACTAGGGCGTCGGGCTCGTCGTCGACTGCGGGTCGGGCTCGGTCGGCTGGGTCGTCGGTGAGGTCGGGGGGGTCTTCGAGGTCGAGGTCGTCGGCGTCTCCGGCTCGCTCGTGGAGGTCTCCGTCGTCGTCACCGTCTTGTCGCGCGCCCGGGCGATGGTCAGCGTCACGGTGGACCCCTGGTTGACCTTGCCGGCACCAGGCTGCTGGCGCAGGATGCGGCCGGGCGGGGCATCGGAGACCTCTTCGACCTCCTTGACCTCGAGGCCGAGCTGGTAGAGCGTCCCGCGTACCTCGCTGATCTGCTGACCGGTGAGATCGGGGAGCTTGACCTGGCCGCTGGCGATGACGAGATCGACCTCTGTGCCCTTCTCGACGGTCTCGAGGTCCGAGGGGTTGGCCGAGACGACCCGCCCCTTCTCCTGCTCCGTGCTGTCCTCCTCGGTCACCTCGCCGAGCTGGAGACCGGCCTCGCTGAGTGCCTTCTCGGCCTGAGCCCGCGTCTTGCCGACGAGCTGGGGCACCTGGGACTGCTCCGGGCCGAGGGAGACGGTGTAGGTGACCGACGTCCCGCGCGGTACCTCGACCCCGGCGTTCCTGCCCTGCTCGAAGACCTGCCCGGGCGGGGCCGCGTTGTTCTCCCGGGTGGCGTCACCGTCGAGGCCGACGTCGTTCAGCTTTGCCTCGGCAGCGTCCTCGTCGAGACCGACGATCTCGGGCACCGTGACCATCTGGACCGGCTCCGGACGGCTGGAGTCCCACGCGTACCACGCGAGGGCGACGAGCGGGATGAGCAGGAGCAGCGCGAGGATCCAGCCGAGACCACCGCGGCGGTTCTCCCGGCTCGTCGGTCCGTCGGGCTTGTCGACGGGCGCGAAGGTCGAGGTGTCCCCGTGCGCAGCAGCCGCCCCGGCTGCCCCGGCCGCCGGCAGGGCCACGGTGGGGTCGGCGGGGACGCCGGAGCGGGTCTCGCCAGTGCCGAGGACCGTGGCCAGCGCCCCCTTCGCCAGCGCGCCGACCTGGCGACCTGACCGGAAGGCTCGCAGGTCGTCGGCCATGTCGGAGGCGTCCTCGTAGCGCTCGTCGCGGTCCTTCGTCAGGGCGGCCGCGACGACCGCGTCGAGCGACGGTGGGACGTCCGGCTCGAGCGAGCTCGGGAGCGGGATGTCGGCGTTGACGTGCTGGTAGGTGAGGCTGATCGGCTCCCCGACGTAGGGGGTGCGTCCGGTGAGCAGCTCGAAGAGGAGGCAGCCGACGGAGTAGACGTCGCTGCGGTGGTCGACGGTCTCGCCGCGGGCCTGCTCGGGCGAGACGTACTGCGCGGTGCCGATGACCGCCGCGGTCTGCGTCATCGTGGCCTGGGCGTCGGCGAGCGCCCGGGCGATGCCGAAGTCCATGACCTTCACGCTGCCGTCGGCGCCGATCATGACGTTGCCGGGCTTGATGTCACGGTGGACGATGCCCATCCGGTGGCTGTAGGCGAGGGCGTCGAGCACCCCTTCGCACACGCGGGCCGCCTCGTTCGCGTCGAGGCGCCCGACCTCGTTGAGGATCTCGCGCAGCGTCTGACCCTCGACGAGCTCCATGACGATGTAGGGCACGGCGAGCTCGGCGCCCCCGGACTCGGTGACGCGGTCCTCGCCGGAGTCGTAGACGGCGACGATCGAGCGGTGGTTGAGTCCGGCGACCGACTGCGCCTCGCGGCGGAAGCGGTGGAGGAAGGAGGCGTCGCGTGCGTGGTCGCTGCGCAGGATCTTCACGGCGACAGGCCGGCCGAGACGCGTGTCGTAGCCCCGGTGGACCTCGGCCATGCCTCCGCGACCGATGAGCTCACCGAGCTCGTAGCGACCACCGAGCAGCCGTGGGGTGGAACTGGTCACGACGTCCTCTCTTCCTGTCGCCTCATTGTCACCCGGCGCCGGGCACCGGGCAGCCTCAGCCGTGCGTTCACTCGAGCACTGCCTTCATGACCGCCGAGCTGATCGGCCCGGCGACGGACCCGCCGTACGCCTCGTTGCCCGACCGCCCACCGTCCTCGACGACGACGGCGACGACGATCTCGGGGTTGTCCGCCGGGGCGAAGCCGGTGAACCAGGCGTGGGGCGCAGCGCCGTCGGCGTGCTGGGCGGTCCCTGTCTTGCCAGCGACGCTCACGCCGGGGACGGCCGCCTGACGGCCGGTCCCCGACTCGACGACGAGCTTCATCATGTCGATGAGCTGCGAGGCCGTGTCCGGGTCGACCGCCCGGGAGAGCTGCGACGGGCTGGTCTCGGAGATGACCGACAGGTCGTCGCCCTGGACGCTCTCGACGAGGTAAGGCCGCATGACGATGCCGTCGTTGGCCACCCCTGACGTCATCATGGCGACCTGCAGCGGCGTGGTGCGCACGTCGTACTGCCCGATGGCGGACTGCGCCTCCTGCGGCGGGTTGAGGTTGTCGGGGAAGGTCGACGGCGTGACGTTCATGGGGATCTCGAGCGAGTCCCCGAAGCCGAACTTGCCGGCCTGGTCGGCGATCTCGTCGCCGCCGAGCTCCATGCCGAGCCACCCGAAGGCGGTGTTGCACGAGTCCTGCATGGCGATCCGCAGGGTCACGCGGTCGTTCGGCCCGCACGCCCCGGGGTGGCTGTTCGGCAGGTCGACGGTGGTCTGCGGCAGGTCGAGCCGGGCGGGGCCGGGGATCGAGGAGTCCTCGTCGAAGTCGCCGGACTCGATGGCGGCGGCGGCGGTGACGATCTTGAAGACCGATCCGGGCGGGTAGAGGTCCCCGGCGATGGCCCGGTTGACCATGGGTCGGCTCGGGTCCGCGTTGAGCGCCTTCCAGGCCTTCGCGGCATCGCCCGACCGGTGGCTGACGAGCGGGCTCGGGTCGTAGGACGGCGAGGAGTACATCGCGAGGATGGCGCCGGTCCGCGGGTCGAGCGCGACGACGGCGCCACGCTGATCGCCGAGGGCCTCGCGCGCGGCACGCTGCGCTCGCGGGTCGATCGTCAGCTCGAGGGAGGCCCCGACCGGCTCTTTGCCGGAGAGGATGTCGGAGACCCGGCCGTAGAAGAGCTTGTCGTCGGTACCGGTGAGCAGAGAGTTGGCCGCGCCCTCGAGCCCGCCGCCCGCGCCGTACTCGAAGGAGTAGTAGCCGGTGATGTGGGCGTAGAGCTCGGGAGCGGTGTACACGCGCTGCCAGCGCAGCTCGTCGTCCGAGGGCTCCGACCGGGCGATGGGCTGCCCGTCGATGAGGATCTGGCCCCGCTCCTGCGCGTAGTTCTTCAGCGCGGTGCGCCGGTTGTCGGGGCGCTCGTTGATCGACTCGGCGCCGATGACCTGGAGCCAGGTCGAGGCGACGAGCAGGCCCGCGAAGAGCATGGCGGCGAGCATCGAGAGGCGGCGGATCGGCTCGTTCACGAGGTCCTCACCACCTCGGTCGGCGCATCCATCGCCGAGGCGTCGAGCTCCGGCTCGGGTCGGCGGGCGTGGTCGCTGATCCGCAGGAGCAGGGCGGCCAGGGTCCAGTTCGCCAGGAGGGAGGAGCCGCCGTACGCGACGAAGGGGAGGGTGAGACCGGTGAGCGGGATGACCCGGGTGACCCCGCCGACGACGACGAAGACCTGGAGGGCGACCGTGAAGGCCAGGCCGGTGGCGAGGAGCTTGCCGAAGCCGTCACGCAGCCCGATCGCCGAACGCATGCCCCGCTCGAAGAGGATCGCGTAGAGCGCGAGGATCGCCATGATGCCGACGAGGCCGAGCTCCTCACCGAGGCTGCTGAAGATGAAGTCGGTCTCGGGCAGCGGGGTCGACCACGGTCGTCCTCGTCCGAGGCCGGTCCCGAGGAGCCCGCCGGCCGACAGCCCCATGATCCCGCTGACGAGCTGACCGCACTGCTCCACCCCTTCGTCGCTGAAGGGGTCGAGCCAGCACAGGACGCGGGTCTGGAGGTGGGAGAAGAGCCGGTAGGCGACGAAGGCGCCGGCCGCCGCCAGGCTCAGACCGATGGCGATCCAGCTCACCCGCTCGGTCGCGACGTAGAGCATCGAGACGAAGAGGCCGAAGAGGAGCAGTGAGGTGCCGAGGTCGGTCTCGAGCACGAGGACGAGGACAGAGGCGATCCACGCGACGAGGATCGGACCGAGGTCCCGGCCGCGCGGCAGCGTCATGCCGAGGACCTTCTTGCCCGCGAGGGCGAGGACGTCACGGGTCTGGACGAGGTACCCGGCGAAGAAGACGGCCAGCGCGATCTTCGCGATCTCGGCGGGCTGGAAGGTGAAGCCGCCGATCTTGATCCAGATCCGCGCGCCGTAGACCTCGTGGCCGATGAGGGGCAGGAGCGGCAGGAGGAGCAGGACGAAGCCGGCCAGCCCGGCGGTGTACGTGAAGCGGCGCAGCACCCGGTGGTCCCGCAGGAGGACGAGCACGCCGAGGGCGATGGCGACGCCGAGGGCCGTCCACTGGAGCTGCTTGAAGGCCAGACCCTCGGTGAAGTCGCGGCCGGCAGCGATGTCGAGGCGGTGGATCATCACGACGCCCAGGCCGTTGAGCAGCGTGATGATCGGCAGGATGAGCGGGTCCGCGTAGGAGGCCCTCCAGCGCAGCACGACGTGGAAGACCAGGGCGATGGCGGCGAGCAGGCCGGCGTGGCCGAGCAGGTCAGGTGGCACCGACTCGTTCGCCGCCACCTCGACGTTGACGTACGCGAGGACCACCACCCCGATCGCCAGCGCGATGAGGAGGAGCTCGACGTTGCGACCGCGCCGGGGAGCGATCGTCGTGACGGTCCTCAGCGACCGCATGGCTCTCCGGTGCCCCGTAGGGTCGCGCACCGCTTCGCCGCGACGCGCAGGTCGTCGACCTTCTTCTGGGCGTCCCGCTCGGAGTCGACGGTGACGTCCTGCTCGACGCTCGTGCGGTAGAAGTCGGGGAGGTCGGACAGGAGCACGTCGGTCTGGTCGATCGGCGAGGACAGCGAGATCGGACCCAGGTCGGAGGGGATCCCGCGGTAGATCGTCACCCGGCCGTCCGAGGCGCCGATGTAGTACTGCTGCTGGGTCCACGCCCAGCCGCCGTAGCCGAGGGCTCCGAGGACGAGGGCCACGACCCCGAGAGCGGCGATGCGGCGCAGCCAGCGTCCCGCTCGGCCGGGGCCGCGCTCCTCGGCGAGCTCGGGCCGGTCGTCGTCGTCCTGGCCCTCGGTCTCGGTCTCGGTCTCGCGGGCCAGCGCGGCGGCCTTCGCCGCGGGAGTTGTCGGGACGGCGCGGGTCACGCTCGCGCGCTGCGCGGCGGCGCCGACGACCTGGGGCTGCGTCGAGGGTGGCGTGGGGCCGGAGGAGTTCACGACGTCCGCGACGATGACGGTGACGTTGTCGGGTGCGCCTGCCTTGAGGGCAAGGGCGACAAGGGCGTCGGCGGTCTCGGCGGGGGAATGACCGGCGCTCAGCTGCTCCTCGATGGTGTCGCGCGCGACGAAGCCGGACAGGCCGTCTGAGCACAGCAGGTAGCGGTCACCGATCCTGGCCTCGCGCGCCCCGATGTCTGCCTCGTCGTCCTCGTCGCCGGTGAGGACGCGGGTGACGACGGAGCGCTGAGGGTGCGTCGACGCCTCGTCCTCGGTGATCCGTCCCTCGTCGATGAGGGTCTGGACGAAGGAGTGGTCCGTCGTGATCTGGGAGAAGACGCCGTCCCTCAGCAGGTAGGCGCGCGAGTCACCGATGTGGGCGAGGATCAGCTTGTTGCGGGTGCGCATGAGCGCGGTGGTCGTCGTGCCCATGCCGGCGAGCTCGGTGCGCTCCTCGGCGATCCGGGCGATCTCCTGGTTGGCGCGGGCCAGGGCCTGGGTCAGCTGCTTGCCGGCCTCGGCGACAGGCAACGAGTCGTGGTCGAGCTCGACGAGCTCGGTGATGACGGTCGACGAGGCGATGTCGCCGCCGGCGTGCCCACCCATGCCGTCGGCGACCACGAGCAGGTGGGGGCCGGCGTACCCGGAGTCCTGGTTGTCCGAGCGGACGAGGCCGACGTCGGATCGGGCTGCGTACCTCAGGCCGATGGGCATGGGTCAGCTCCGCAGCTCGAGGAGCGTCTTGCCGATGCGCGCGGTCGTCCCTGCCTCGATCGGGATCGCCTCGCCCACCCGGAACTGACCGATGAACGTGCCGTTGGTGCTGCCGAGGTCCTCGATGTACCAGCCGTCCTCGCCCCTGATGATCCGCGCGTGCCGGCCCGAGGCGAAGTCGTCGTCGAGGACGAGGCTGCACTCGGGGTTGCGACCGATGAGCACCCCCTTGTCCCGCAGCGGGAGCCGGGTCCCGGCGAGCGGGCCGGAGGTCACGACGAGGTGGGTGGGGATCTTCGGGTTGCGCCGCGGGAGGGCGGGCTTGGCCCCCTTCGCCCTGGTCTGGCCGGAGCCGGCGGGTGCGGAACGGTTGATGACTCGGGTGCCGTAGAGGTCGGAGCGCAGGACGCCTGCGAGGGAGAGGACGAAGCCCCACAGGAGGACGAGCAGGCCGAGGCGCAGGACGGTGACGGTCAGCTCGCTCATGCTGCTCCTCTCGCGGGGTCGGGCGGCGGGTGCCGCTGGGGCAGGGTAGCCGTGCGGCCTAGGGGCGGGCCATGCGGAAGGTCACGCTCGTCCGGCCGACGGTGATCCGGTCCCCGTCGGCGAGCGGGCTGGCGTCGACCTTGTCGCCGTTGACGTACGTGCCGTTGGTGCTCCCGAGGTCGCGCAGGTGGGCGACCTGACGCGGCCCGTCGTTCGTCACCCGGACCTCGGCGTGCCGACGGGAGATGCCGGGGTCCTCGAGGATGACGTCGGCGCTGTCGTCACGGCCGAGGACGGTCATCGCGCTCATGAGGGGGTACCGCTCGCCGTCGACCTCGAGCCATGGGAGGTCCTGGACGCGGGGGCGACGCGGTGGTGCGGTGGCGCGGGCCGGGGCCGGGGGCGTCACCGGGGCGGGTGTCCGGCGGGCCGGCTCGCGGGACCAGGACCGGTCGTCACCCTCGTCCTCGACGTCCTCGTCGTCGTCCCACCACTCGTCGTCGTCGACCTCGCTGCTGGGAGCGGACGGCTGGACGGGGAGGGGTGCGGAGTACTCGTCGTAGTCCTCGCCCTCGGCCTCGACGTAGTCGTCCTGGTAGTCGCACACGGACGAGCGTGCGGCGGCCGCATCCTCGACCTTGCGGCGGGCGGTGGCGGGGCGGACGCGGAAGACACCTGTCTCGAGGGCCTCGTCGGACTCGAAGATCACCTGGAGCGGGCCGCCGGGACGGTACCTCTGGGTTTCGGCGTGCTCCTCGGCGGCGGCGATGAGCTCGTCCTCGAGCTCTTCGTCGTACTCGAGGAGCCGGTCGTAGTCGCCGGGGGAGAGCTCGATGGTGAAGAGGTTGGGCACCGCCGTGCGGCCCCGCCCGATGAGGGTCGCCCGGTCGTCCATCGCGCGCCGGACGGCGGAGGCGAGCTCGAGCGGCTGTACCTCGGAGCGGAAGGCCTTGGCGAAGACGCCGTTGACCGTGCGCTCGAGCTTGCGCTCCATGCGCTCGAAGAGGCTCACGCCGACCTCCCTTCGCTGCTGAGACAGATGACCTCGTCGATCCTAACCAGGGTGCCTGGCCGATCCCTGGACGCGAGCGTGGATCCCTTCGCCGCCGGTCAGGCGTCTGCGGTCTCGGCGACCTGGCGCGGCCACCAGAAGCGGTCACCGAGGACGAGGGTGATCGCCGGGACGACGACGGTGCGCACGAGGAGGGTGTCAAGGAGCACGCCGATGCAGATGATGACGCCGACCTGGGCGAGGACGACGAGCGGGAGCACGCCGAGCACCGCGAAGACTGCGGCGAGGAGGATGCCAGCGCTCGTGATGACGCCACCGGTCGCTGCGAGCGCGCGGAGCATGCCCTCACGGGTGCCGTGGCCCGGGGACTCCTCCTTGGCCCGGGTGACGAGGAAGATCGTGTAGTCCACGCCGAGCGCGACGAGGAAGAGGAAGGCGTAGAGGATCGTCGACTGGTCGAGGGCGCTGAAGCCGAAGACCTTCGTGAAGACCCACCACGAGACACCGATCGCTGCGACGTTCGTCGCGAGGACCGCCGTCACGAGGATGATCGGCGCGACGAGCGAGCGCAGGATGACGACGAGCGCGACGAGGACCAGGCCGAGGATGAGCGGCAGGATGAGCAGCCGGTCGCGCTGGGCGCCGTCGGCGACGTCGATGGTCTCGGCGGTCGTGCCTCCGACGTGGGTGTCGGGGATCTCCGTGAGCGCCTCGCGAAGCGCGAGGACGGTCGCCTGTGCCTCGTCGCTGTCCGGCGGGTCGGTGAGCACCGCTGTGATCTCGGTGATCCCGCCGCCCTCGGCGGCCGGTCGGACCGAGTCGACCCCGTCGACCCCTTCGGCAGCGGTGAGGACCGCCTGCGGGTCCCCCTTCGTCATGATGACGGCGGGGTCCGAGGAGCCGGCCGGGAAGGACTCGGCGAGTCGCTCCGCGGCGGCGATCGCCTCGGGCTTCTGGAGGAACTGCTCGGACTGGGGGAGGCCGAGCTTGACGAAGCCGGCGCCGATGGAGAGCAGCGCGAGGAAGGCGGCCGCCCCGGCGATGTATGCCTTCGGGCGAAGGGCGACCGCGTCACCGATGCGGCGCCACAGGCTCGTGCCCTCGGACAGCGTGGTGTCGCCGGCCTTCGGGGTCTTGGGCCAGAAGACCCAGCGCCCGAAGAGGGAGAGCGCGGCGGGCAGGACAACGAGCGCCGAGACGACCGCGACGACGATGCCGACGGCGGAGGCCAGGCCGAGGCCACGCGTGCCAGGGGTGAGGGAGAGCAGGAGGCAGAGCACGCCGACGACGACGGTGGTCGCGCTCGCCAGGACCGGCTCGTAGGTGCGGGCGGTGGCCCGGCGAAGGGCGACCCTGCGGTCCTCGTGGGTGCGCAGCTCGTCGCGGTAGCGGGACATGAGCAGGAGCGCGTAGTTCGTGCCGGCACCGAAGACGAGGACGGAGAGGATGCCGGTCGTCGAGTCGTCCCATGCGGTGCCGGTGCGCTCGAGGACCTGGGTCGCCAGCAGGGTCGCGACGCGGTCGCCGATGGCGATGACGGTGAGCGGGATGAGCCAGAGGACAGGGCTGCGGTAGGTGAGGATCAGCAGCACCGCGACGACGGAGGCGGTGACGGTGAGGAGGCGGGTGTTGGCACCGTCGAAGACGGCCGCCAGGTCGGCCTGGACGCCGGCGGGCCCGGTGACCTGTGCGGTGACCCCGTCGGGGGTGTCTCGCCCGAGGGTGTCCCGTAGGTCGCGGACGGCGTCACGGATGCCGGGGCCGGTGACCTCCTCGACGGGGACGAAGGTGATGGCCGCCGTGCCGTCCTTGCTCGGCACCACCTGCGCGTCGGGTAGCCCCGTCGCCCTGGCCAGCTCGGGGAGGGCCCTCTTGTCGAGCTGCCCCTCGTCGGCCGTGAAGAGGACGAGGGCGTCGCTGCTCTCCTCCTCCGGCAGATCGGCGCGCAGCTGAGCCGCTGCGGCGCTGTCGGTGCCCTGTGGCAGGAAGTCGGCAGCCTCCGATGTCCGCTCGGGCTGGCCCGCGCTCATGATGAGGCCGGTGAGCACGAGGCCGAGGAGGAGGACGGCCCAGGCGCTCTTGCGGCCGGTGAGGAGGGCGGCGATGCGATCGGTCACTGCGGCTAGACTCCTTGGGGTTGCGCACTAGATAACTAACTAAGTGAGAGAGTTCGTGAGCGAAGATAGTGCATCGACGGCCCAGGGTTCCACCCCAGGGCCCTCGCAGGCGCTGCGGACGCTCGTCCAGGTCGCCAGTGCCGTGCCTCCCACGATGGCTCGCCGGGCAGGCCTGTCCCATAACGAGATGACGGTCCTCGACCTGCTGAGCGAGGGGCCCCGTGGGCCCGGCGAGGTGGCCCGTGCGCTCGCGGTGACCTCGGCCGCGGCGTCGGGGATCGTCGATCGGCTCGTCGCCCGGGGCTACGCAGTGCGCAGTCCGCACGCGGCAGACCGTCGCCGCACGGTCGTCGAGATCTCCGAGGAGGGCCGGGCCGAGATCGTCGGGCACCTCATGCCGATGATCACCCAGCTCGCGGCGATCGACGCCGAGATGGCTCCCGCGGAGCGCGAGACCGTCATGCGTTACCTCACCGACGCGACCGCCGCAATCCGCCGGGTCCTCTGACCGTGCTGGTCGAGGTGCGGAGGCCGTCTGCGGCCTCAGCCTCGAGACCGCAACGAAAACCCCTTCGCCCGGGCGCCCCGGACCTGGTTGGCTCGACCGCATGACGTGGACCGCACCCGAGGTCGAGGACGACCGACCCGAGCTCGACATGACCGCCGACGAGCGCACGACGTTGCGCGACTGGCTCGAGATGTACCGGGCCACGGTGCCGCTCAAGGTTGCCGGCCTGACCGGTGAGCAGCTGTGCGCGCAGCCCGTGCCCGGTTCGACGCTCAGCCTGCTCGGCGTCGTCCGGCATCTCACCGAGGTCGAGCGCTACTGGCTCACCGACGTCCTCCTCGGCGAGGACAGCCCGGACATCTACAGCCATCGCGAGGCGCCGGACGGGGACTTCGAGCTCGCGACGCCGGACGGTGCCCCGGCCGACCTCGAGCGGTACGGGGTCGAGGTCGCGCAGGCGCGGCGGCACGAGGCGTCGGTCGGGTCGGTCGACGACCTGGCGAAGGGGCACCGCCGGGGTCAGCCGGTCAGCCTGCGGTGGATCCTCAGCCACCTCGTCGAGGAGTACGCCCGTCACCTCGGGCACATGGACCTGCTCCGCGGCGCGATCGACGGGCGGACCGGCTACTGAGCCACCTCCGGGTCGCGAAGGGGGAGGCGCTGACCCGCGAAGACTCCCCCTTCGTCATCTAGCGTGGGCGGTGCCGCGAGAGTCGAGCCCGTGCTCCTCGGCACCCCACCCCCGGACGCAAGGAGCCCATCATGGCCAGCAAGAAGATCGCCTTCCTCGTCGCCCCCGAGGGCATCGAGCAGGTCGAGCTCACCGAGCCCTGGAAGGCGGTGACCGATGCCGGTCACGAGGCCGTTCTCGTCTCGACGGAGAGCGGCGAGGTCCAGATGTTCAACCACCTCGACAAGGGCGAC
>JBHWMJ010000105.1:0-9217 GCA_043423105.1 Marihabitans sp. | reverse complement strand
GGCGCCCGTGGGCGCGGGTGAGGGACAGGACGGGGGCAGGGGTGGCGGCGGTGTCGTCGTCGGCCTGCCGGGTGCGGAGCTGCTCGAGGAGCTCGGCCTCGGTCGGCGGCGTGCTGCCGGGGGCGACGACGATGACCGTCGAGCGATCGCCCTCGAGATCGGACACCGGCCAGACGTCGCCCCGGGTGTCGAGCACGGCGGCCTCGAGCTGGACGAAGCCGCTCCAGGCCTCGAGCTCGCCGGTCGGGCCGACGGCGGCCTCATGGATCACAGCGAGGCCGATGACGGGGTGATCCGTGGTCGTGAGGTTGCCGTCCTCGTCGAGCCGCCCCTCTCGGGCCGACCACCCTGCTGGGAGCGGCCGAAGGTCACTGACGAAGGTCGTCGCCGTCACGAGGTCACCCCCTTGGCTCCGGCGGTTCCGGTGGTTCCGGAGTTTCCGGCGGTTCCGTGGGAGGGGTCAGGGCTGACCTTCGGCCGTGAGTCGAGGGCCTGAGACACCCGCCAAAACTGGTTCTTGCGGTAGCCGCGTCGACTGTTCTTGTCGGCCGCGTCCTCGACCGTCGAGCGGATGTCAAAGCCGCTGACGAGCATGCGCCCCAGACGCTGGGGGGTCAGGGCCTTTCCGTAGTCAGACGAGGCGCCCCAGACGTCGGGGTGCTCCCGTACGAGCTCCTCGACCATGTCGGTCGTGGCCCAGAAGGGACTGAACGCGGGCCACGACTGGAGGATGTGCCGGAGGACGAGGAGCGACGGGCGCTCGGCGGCGAGACCGGCCTCGCGGTCATGCTGCACACGAGCAACATCCTGGGCCGCGCACTCGAGCATGGTTGCCAGCCACCGGGGTCCGGCCGCCTGGGCCACTCGTGCGAGCGGCTGCCACTTCTCACGAAGCCTTGAGGTACATCCCTGCGGCATCTCCGGCCGGGGACGCACGTCCTCCGCGAGGTGGACGGCCCACCGGGCCAGACGGGCGCCGAGCTCTGAGGCCTGCTCGTCCTTCATCTCCCAATCGCTCTCCTCGACCACTCCGAGGTGGTCGGGGAGGAGGACGATGCGGATGATCCGTGACTTGGTGTCGTCAGGCAGGGCGGGCTGATTGCCTGCCATCGCGACGGGCGCGAAGGTGGTGAACTCCTTTGCTTCCCAATCGCCTCCCTTGACGGGAACGAGCGTGGGGCGCGTCGCCCCGACCTTGTAGCCGGAGTTCAGGAGGGCGATGAGCTCGCCGACTCCCTCCTTCTTCGGGTCGAGGGTCCGGTCGACCTCGTCGAGGAGGAGCGTCCTCGGCTCATGCTGGATGACCCGGGCCAGGAGTGCCGGGGACGAGATCGAAGACGCCTGGAGGGGCGCGAAGCACAGTCGCTGGAGGTGCTCGAGCGTGGTCGTCTTACCGGACTCCGGGACGGCGCTGTCGACCTGGAGTCGTGGCGTCGTGTGAAGACACTCGGACAGGTGAGTGTGGGCGGCCCAGACGGTCAGGACGTCGAGGTCGTGCTCGTCGTTCACGGAGATGTGGCGGCCCAACCACCCGCGAACCTCGTCAAGGAGGAGCTCGCCGTCCTCGACGACGTCGAGCGGCAACTCGATGCCGCGATGTCGGATGACCCCCTCATCTGAACCGCCGGAAGCTCCGCAAGCGTCGGAACCGCCGGAAGGTGGACGGCACCCACCCCCTCCGTTTGAACCGCCGGAAGCTCCGGAAGCGTCGGAACCGCCGGAACCGAAGCGCTCGGCGGCGACCCTTGCGTCCCAGTTGTCAGGCAGCGCCGGACCCCACTCGACCGCCTTCGCGATGTTGCCGTGGGCCGTGGCCTTATCGCGGGCAAGGGCGCCCTCCCCGACCTTGTCGAACTCCTCGACGAAGATGTCGACGTATCGCGGCTCCTCACCGAGCGCGACGCGGGTCGCGTCGAGCTGCATGGCCCTAGTTGCGCGCTTGGCGGCGAGGCCAGGGGCGGGCTTCTCCCAGGATTCTCCCCGCTCGTCGCGGGTGCCGATGGGCATCGTCGCCACGGCCCCCACATCCTCACGCCAGGTGTCCTCTGACGGCAGATAGGCGCTGAGGTGACGGCGAAGGTTCGGGTACTGCTCGAGCTGCTCTGCGAGCTCCTCCGTCGCGACCGCCTGCCTGCTGGCGCGGGTGGTCGGCCTGCCCTTCTTCTTGAGCGCCTCGACGTGCCGGGGGTTGAGGACCGGCAGCTCGTCATGGTGAGGCAGCTGCGTTGACCGGGTGCCGTCGGGCGCAACAACCTCGTACATGCCGCCGTCGGGGTGGATGGATCCCGGCCCCATCACGTACCGGTGGCCGTATCGGATGGTCTCGACGCCAGGGCCCGGGTCGCCAAGCTCGGCCTCGTCGACGTCCTCCTGTAGGCGGTACAGGTGGATCCCCGAGACGTCGTCCTCGTCGGCGCGCTTGGTGATCCGGTACGTGGGCGGTAAGGGGTCGCCTGCGGCCTCGAGGGCTGCGATCGTCGCGGCGGCTGCCTCGGGGTGCTTGTGGTCGTCGCGGTCGATGCCGACGATGTCCGGGACGAGGCGGATCCCCACGTTGGCGCCGCCACGGTGGGCGTTCCACTCCTCGATGTCGGCACCGGATGGGGTCGCGCCCGACGCTCCGGTGAAGCCGGACGGCGGCGGCGTCTTCTTGCCGAAGGGCAGCGGCAGCGGGTGACCGATCCCGCTGCGGCGGATCGCCCCGGCATGCCGGGCGAAGGGACCGGGCTCGATCTCGTCAGGGCTGCCGACGGTAGGATGAGAACGGTTCTCATCTTCGGTGAGGGCGGCCGGATCCGTGGGCAGCGGGTCCGGCCGCTCTGCGTTCTGGGTCGTCATCTTCTTCGGTCCTGTGTCTGTCGGGTCGACGGGCAGGGCGGCGCCGACAGGTGCGGGAGAGGTCAGGCCGTGGCCGTGGCGGTCTCAGCGGCCTGCAGCTCGGCGACGAAGCGCTCGATCTCGGACTCGCGGCAGACGATCCGGCGGCCCATGCGGAAGAACGCGGGGCCGCGTCCCTGGGCGCGCCAGTAACGAACGGTGGCGACCGGGGTGCGCAGGCGGTCGGCCGCCTCCTCGATCGTCAGAAGTGGATCGGTCTCGGTGGTCATGTTGTGCTCCAAGTTCTGATGTACGGATTTCGTACGTTTCAAACTAGCACGTACCAATCGGGTACCCTTCGAGCATGACCGCAACTGACAGTGAGATCGGCGAGATCGTGAAGCGGCTCCGTGGCGCCCGCTCGCAGGACTCCGTCGCGACCTCTATGGCGCTCCTCGGACACCCCACCTGGCGACGTCAGACCGTGATCCGCACCGAGCGCGGTGAGCGCTCGTTGAAGCTGAGCGAGGCCGCCACGCTGGCGAGCATCCTGGGGTGCTCCCTCGACGACCTCGTGAAGGGGGCCTGAGGTGGCGAGCATCGCGAAGCGAGACAACGGCAAGTGGCGCGCCCGTTACCGCGACGCGGCAGGCAAGGAGCATGCTCGGCATTTCGTGAGGAAGGTGGATGCCCAGCGGTGGCTGGACGAGGTCACGGCCTCGGTCGTCACCGGCAGCTACGTCGCGCCTCGAGCCGGTGAGATCACCTTCCGCGACTACGCCGAGCAGTGGCGCCTGGCGCAGCCCTACCGGCCATCGACCGAAGAGGTCGTCAGGATCGCGCTGACGAAGCGTGTCTATCCGCTCGTGGGTGACGTGAAGCTCGCGGCGTTCACTCCTGACGTCGTCCAGCGCATGGTCAAGGATCTCGAGCGTCAGGGTTACGCGGCGTCGACGATTGAGATCTCCTACAGCTACGTCAGCACGGTGTTCAAGGCGGCCGTCGCCAGTCGGAAGGTCGCAACTACGCCTTGCGTCGGCATCCGCCTTCCTGAGCGCACCACCCGCAAGGTTGTCCCGCTGAGTGTCGAGACGGTCTTCGCGCTCGCGGATGCCGTGCCCGACCGCTATCGCGCGAGCGTCATCCTCGCGGCCGGGACCGGGATGCGGCAGGGGGAAGTCTTCGGGCTGACTGTTGACCGGGTCGCCTTCCTCGAGCGTCGTCTTGAGGTGGATCGCCAGTTGACAGGCGTCCAGGACGGGCGGCCCATCTTCGGCCCGCCGAAGACTCCCTCGTCGGTACGGACGGTGCCTCTCCCCCAGGTCGTCGCGGACGCGCTCGCAGCGCACCTCGCGGCACATCCCGCCGGACCTGACGGTCTCGTCTTCACCTCGAGCACAGGATCGCCCGTGAACAAGGGCACTTTCTGGTCGGCGTGGAAGCGGGCGACACGGACGGCGGGCGTCGAGGGTGAGGGCTTCCACGCGCTGCCATCACTACGCCTCGCTGCTGATCCGGCATGGCGAATCGGTGAAGGTGGTTCAGGAGCGGCTGGGCCACAAGAGCGCCCAGGAGACTCTCGACACCTACTCCCACCTGTGGCCGGACTCCGACGACCGGACACGGGAAGCGGTCGACGCTCTGCTCGTGCGCCCGGCATCTCTTGCGGACCCTGCGCGGACCGAAAGGCTCTGAGGCATGCCTCAGCCCCTCTAAATGGGGGCTGAGGGGATGAGCCAGCCTGTAAGCCGGGTTCTGTGCCACCGCCTCGCGGCGGTGCGACGGTCATCCATCTAGGGCCGCCGTTGCCGACGGCCTCGTGCGTCCTACCCGTGCGCTGGGGCGGGCCGCCCTCGTGACGCGCACTGTCTGGACTTGCTCCAGGTGGGGTTTACCGAGCCGGACCGGTCACCCAGTCCGCTGGTGGTCTCTTACACCACCCTTTCACCCTTACCGGTGCAGGCACCGGCGGTCTTCTCTCTGTGGCACTGTCCCGCGGGTCGCCCCGGGTGGCCGTTAGCCACCACCTTGCCCTTCGGAGCCCGGACTTTCCTCGACGGCTCTCGCCGCCGCGACCGTCCGGCTGACTCATCCACGGACCAGGGTACCGGCCGGGTCGGACCGGTCAGACGATCTCGAGCTCGACCGCACCCGCCGCGACGTCGGCCGCGACGACCCGGACGGTGACCTCGGCACCGAGCTGCGCGTCCCCCTTCGCCCGGGCGAGGACCGGAGGATCGGCAAGCTGCACCTCGATGTCTCGCCCCTTCTCTCCCCCGTCGTCGACGACGACGCCGGGCAGCTCACGACCGACGAGCGAGGCGAGCACCGCTGCCTCGACGGCGTCGGTGCAGGCCCGCTCCACCGCGCCGGCGAGCCGGTCCGAGGCGGCCATGATCTCGGGCAGCGACGGCAGCACCTCGCGAGCCCAGCCCGGTACGTCCTGGCCTGCGGAGAGGGCCGCGCAGACAGCGAGCCCGAAGCGGTCGACGAGCCGGCGCAGCGGGGCGGTGACGTGCGCGTACGGTGCGGCGATCGCCGACTGCTCGGTCTGCTCGGGGACCTCACCGTCGAAGGCGGTGTAGGCCGCGCCCCGGAAGAGAGAGGTGGCCTCGTGGATCAGCGCGAGGTGCTGGCTGTTCGTCCGGTCGAGGGAGCGCAGCATCTCGCCGTGGGGCACGCCCTCGCGCCAGGTGACGCCGAGGCCCTTCGCCGTCGCGCGCAGCCGGCGCAGGGCCTGCTCGTCCGGCGGCGGCATGGTGCGCAGCACGCCGACCTTGGCGTCGAGCATCAGCTGGCCGGCGCACATGCCGGTCATGAGGGAGATCTGCGCGTTCCATTCCTCGACCGGCAGGAGGGGGCGCAGGCGCAGCACGAAGCCGTCGTCGGTCTCCTCGACCTCCTGCTCGGGCATGGGCAGGGTCGCCCCTCCCCTGGCCTGCTCGAGCGCCACCCGTCGCTCGCCGACCTCGCGGAGCAGGACGAGGCGCTCGTCTGCCGTGCCGGCGTCGAGCTGCTCCTGGGCCGAGGCGTAGTCGAGCCGGTCGACGGAGCGGACCATCGCCGGGTACAGCTCGACCGCGGCGACCTCGCCGCTGCCGTCGAGACGCATGTCCCACACGTACGCCGGCGTCGTCTGCTCCGGCAGCAGGCTCGCCGCCGCCTCCGAGAACGCGGGCGGGTGCAGCGGCGTGCGCTGGTCCGGGGCGTAGATCGTCTGCCCGCGCCGGCGCGCCTCGGTGTCGACGGCGCCGCCCGGCGCGACGAACGAGACGAGGTGGGCGATGGCGTAGCGCACCCGATGACCATCGCCGTCACGCTCGATGTGCAGCGCCTGGTCGAGATCCATCGAGCCGATCGGGTCGATGGTGAGGTACGGCGTGGCCGTCTCGTCCCGCTCGGGCAGGGTCAGCGGCCTGGCGGCGACCTGCTCGGCCTCGACGAGGACGTCGGGCGGGAACCCTGCCGGCACCTCGAGCTCGGCGCGGATGGCGGCGAAGCGCGCGAGGAGTGCCTCGGCGGCACCGGCCGGCGAGCTCTCCGGGTGGTCGGTGCGGCGGTACGTCGTCGTGCGGTGGGCGGACATGAGCGCCACCCTATGCGCGGCAGGTCAGCCGAGAGCGCTGCGCAGGTCGTCGATGAGGTCCGTCGCGGACTCCAGGCCCACGGAGATCCGCAGGGTGCCGTCGGTGATGCCGATGGCCGCGCGAGCCTCCTCGCCCAGCCGCCGGTGCGTCGTCGTCGCCGGGTGGGTGATGAGCGACTTGCTGTCCCCGAGGTTGTTCGAGATGTCGACGAGACGCAGGGCGTTCATCACCGCGAACGCCTCGGCCTTGCCGCCGTCGATCGCGAAGGTGACGACGGTGCCGCCGCCGCTCATCTGGGCCTGGGCCAGCTCGTGCTGCGGGTGGCTCGGCAACCAGGGGTAGACCGTGGAGACCACCCGCGGGTGGTCCTCGAGGAACCGGGCCACCGTGAGGGCCGAGTCGGCCATCGCCCGCACCCGTAGGTCCATCGTCTCGAGGCCCTTGAGCAGCACCCAGGCGTTGAAGGGCGACAGGCTCGGGCCGGTGTGCCGCACGAGGTTCTCGACCGGTCCGGCGATGTAGTCCTCGGGCCCGAGGATCGCGCCACCCAGCACGCGTCCCTGACCGTCGATGTGCTTGGTCGCCGAGTAGACGACGATGTCGGCCCCGTGCTCGAGGGGACGCGAGAAGACCGGGGTGCCGAAGACGTTGTCGACGACGACCTGGGCACCCGCCGCGTGGGCCAGCCCGGAGACCGCGGCAATGTCGACGAGCTCCTGCATGGGGTTGCTCGGGGTCTCGAAGAAGACCGCGGTTGTCGGCACGCTGAGGGCCTCGCGCCACTGCTCGAGGTCGGGCCCGTCGACGAAGACCGTCTCCACGCCCCAGCGCGGCAGGATCTCGTCAACGATGACGAAGCACGACCCGAAGAGCCCGCGCGAGGCGACGAGGCGGTCACCGGCGCCGACGAGTGCGGCCAGGGCGGTGAAGACGGCACCCATCCCGGACGCGGTGGCGTAGCAGGCCTGCGCACCCTCGAGGACGCGCAGCCGCTCCTCGAACATCGCCACGGTCGGGTTGCCGTAGCGCGAGTAGACGAACTTCGAGAGCCCGCCGGCGAAGGCCGCCTCGGCCTCCTCCGCCGATCCGTACACGAAGCCGGAGGTGAGGAACATCCCTTCGGCCGTCTCGTCGAAGGTGCTGCGGGACTGCCCGCCACGGACGGCCAGGGTCCGCGGGTCCAGTCCCGACGGGTCGAGGTAGGGCTGCGGGTTGCCGGGGCCGAAGGGGGTGTCGGCGGGCATGGTCAGTCCTGCCGCCAGGGCAGGCCGGCGACCTTCCAGCCGGAGACCTGCCGGCGGCCCTGGTCGTCGAACTTCCCCTCGAAGCCGTCGATGATGTTGTACGCCCGGGTCCAGCCGGCCGCCGTGGCCTCGGTGGCGGCGGCGACCGAGCGCACGCCCGACCGGCACAGGAAATAGACCGGGGTCTCGCGGGTGATGCCGTGCCCCTCGAGGTCGGCGAGGAAGTTCGCGTTGCGCTCGCCGCCGGGGTAGCCCGTCCACTGGATCCCGACGATCTGCTTGCCGATGCTCGACAGGTCGGGACGGCCGACGAAGGTCAGCTCGGCCTCGGTGCGCACGTCGACGAGGACCGCGTCGGGGTCGACGGCGAGGGAGTCCCAGGTCTGCTGGGGCGAGACGTCACCGGCGTAGCTCATGCGGCGCAGGGTAGACGAAGCAGCCGCCCGGGCGTCTCGTCCGCTCAGCGGGCGGCCAGCGCGACGAGCGCGGCCGTCCCGACGAACCGGACGAGGCAACCGGCCGTCCCGGCGAGCGTGAAGACCGTCAGGCCGGTCTGCCGGGCCCCGGCGGCGACGGTGATGACGGCGAAGGGAGGAATCCCGGTCAGCCCGGAGGCGAAGACCACGGCCGGACCGGCGACGGGTCGCTCGAGGGTGTCGATGGCCGCCTTCGTCCAGCGGGTGATGGCGGCCCCGGACCGGGCCCACCATCCTGGCGGGCTGCTGTCGTCCGGGTCGTCCCCGCTCTCCCCGTCGTCGCGGGAGCGCCATCGCCGACCGAGCATCTCCATGCCGCGCGCGGCAGCGACGTAGTGGCTCACCTTGCCGATCATGAAGCCCGCGGTCATCGCGAGGATGTGCCAGATCCAGCCGTCCGGGAAGAGCAGCGGGATCGCGAGCACGTACACCTCGGCGTTGAGCGGCGGGACGTACGCCGATAGCAGGCCGAAGGCAACCGCGCCGATGACGCCGCTCGTCTGGAGCCAGCCGGGGACCTCTCCCGACCCGAGCGCGGTGACGACGGTGGGTGCGACGACGGAGAGCACTACGTGCGGTTGGTGAAGGCGACGACCGCCTCACCGTCGGGCCAGGCCTCGATCGCCGTCAGCGAGCCAGGCGCCCCTGCGAGCCGCCAGATCCGCTCGTGCGGGATCCCGAGGACGTGCGCGAGGACAACGAGGATGGGCTTGCGGTGGCACACGACGACGACGGTGCCTCCGCGGGCAACGACGGACTCCCACGCCGGCACGACCCGGGCCACGAGCTCCTCGTGGCTCTCGCCCGACGGCGGGGTGTATCGCGGATCGTCCCGGAGGGCCCGGAACCCGTCGGGATCGCGCTCGAGCAGCTCACCCACCGACGCGCCGTCCCAGTCGCCGAAGGACTGCTCGTCCCACTCGGCGTCCTGGACCGCGTCGACGCCGAGCAGGTCGGCGACGTGCTGACCGGTCTCTCGCGCCCGCCGCAGCGACGAGGTGATGACCGCGGCAGGGGCGTCGCCGACGAGCGCACGCACCCCGCGCGCAGCGGCCTCGGCCTGGCGGTGACCCTCGGGAGCGAGCCCAACACC
>JBHWMJ010000088.1:0-15487 GCA_043423105.1 Marihabitans sp. | reverse complement strand
AGCGGCGGCTTGGCCGCGGCGCGACCGCGCTGCTTGGGCTGGGCGTAGATCGCCTCGGCCTCGGCGAGCGTGATGTCGAAGAGCTGTTGCTCGCTCGTGAGCGACCGGCTGTCCGTGCCCTTCTTGAGGTACGGGCCGTAGCGGCCGTTCTGAGCGGTGATCTCGACCTGCTGCTCGCTCTCGGTGCCGTCCTCGGCGGTGACCTTCTCGGTGACGGTACCGACGACGCGCGGCAGGGAGAGGAGACGAAGGGCGGTGTCCAGCTCGATCGTCGCGAGGTCCATGTCCTTGAAGAGCGACGCAGTCCGCGGCTTGACCTTGGCCTTGCCCTTGAGCTCGGCCTCCTCGGCCGTCAGCACCTCGGTGACGTACGGGCCGTAGCGGCCCGCCTTGGCGACGACCGTGCGGCCGCTCTCGGGGTGGACGCCGAGCTCGCGACCGTCGTCGGCGGCCTGGCTGAGCAGCTCTCGGCCCCGCTCGGCCGTCATCTCGTCCGGCGCGATGTCCTCAGGGACGTTGGCGCGGCGTGGCTTGTCGGCGTCGCCCTCGGGCAGCGTCGCCCCCTCGGCCACCTCACCGGTCGTCGGGTCCACACCGGCCGGGGCGATCTCCTCGACGTAGGGGCCGTAGCGCCCGACCCGCACGACGATGCCGTCACCGATCTCGACGGTGCTGATCGCCTTCGCGTCGATCTCCCCGAGGTCGGTCACCATGGCGCGCAGCCCCAGCCCGTCGACCTCTTCGCGGCCGGTGCCGTTGTAGAAGCGGTCGAGCCAGGCCACGCGGTCGAGGTTGCCGCCGGCGATCTCGTCCAGGCGCTCCTCCATCTTCGCGGTGAAGTCGTAGTCGACGAGCCGCGGGAAGTGCTTCTCCATGAGCTGCGTCGTTGCGAACCCCATCCACGTGGCCACGAGCGCCGAGCCCTGGCGACGGACGTAGCCGCGGTCCTGGATCGTCGAGACCGTCGACGCGTACGTCGAGGGGCGACCGATCCCCAGCTCCTCCATCCGCTTGACGAGGCTGGCCTCGGTGTAGCGCGGCGGCGGCGAGGTCTCGTGGCCCGCGGCCTCGGCGCCGAGGACGTCGAGGGCGACCCCCTCAGAGAGCTTCGGCAGCCGGCGCTCCTCGTCCTCGCCAGACCCGCCGCGGCTCTCGTCACGGCCCTCCTCGTAGGCGGCGAGGAAACCCTTGAAGGTGATGACCGTGCCGGACGCCGAGTACTCGGCGCTGCTGCCCGCCGGGCAGCCGGTGATGTCGGCGGCGAGACGGATGGTGGCGGTCGACCCCTTCGCGTCGGCCATCTGCGAGGCGATGGTGCGCTTCCAGATGAGCTCGTAGAGGCGGAACTCGTCACCGCGCAGCTCGCCCTGGACCTGCGCAGGGGTGCGGAAGCGGTCGCCGGCCGGCCGGATCGCCTCGTGCGCCTCCTGAGCGCCCTTGGACTTCTTGCCGTAGACCCGCGGCTGGTCGGGCACGTACTCGGCGCCGTACATGTCGCGCGCCTGGCCGCGCGCCGCGCTGATCGCCGACTGCGACAGGTTGGTGCTGTCGGTCCGCATGTACGTGATGTAGCCGTTCTCGTACAGCCGCTGGGCGACGCGCATCGCGTCACGGCTGCCGAGCCGGAGCTTGCGCGAGGCCTCCTGCTGGAGGGTCGAGGTCGTGAAGGGCGCGTAGGGGCGACGGGTGTACGGCTTCTCGGTGACCGAGGTGACCGTCGCCGACGACGCAGCCGTCGCCTCGGCGATCGCCCGGGCGGCCACCTCGTCGAGGTGGACGACGTCCCCCTTCGTCAGGGTGCCGTCGTCGGCGAAGTCGCGACCGGCGGCGACCCGGGTGCCGTCGACCGAGGCGAGCCGGGCGGCGAACTCCTGGCGCGCCGACGACGGGGTGAAGGTGCCGGTGACATCCCAGTACGAGGCGGCGCGGAAGGCCATCCGCTCACGCTCACGCTCGACGACGATGCGGGTCGCGACCGACTGGACGCGGCCGGCAGAGAGGCCCTGCTTGATCTTGCGCCAGAGCACGGGGCTGATCTCGAAGCCGTAGAGGCGGTCGAGGATGCGACGGCCCTCCTGCGCCTCGACGAGGTCCATGTCGAGGTCGCGGGTCGCCTGGACGGCGCGCTGGATCGCCTCCTGGGTGATCTCGTGGAAGACCATGCGCTTGACCGGGACCTTGGGCTTGAGCGCCTCGAGGAGGTGCCAGGCGATGGCCTCGCCCTCGCGGTCCTCATCGGTGGCGAGGTAGAGGGTCTCGGCGTCCTTGAGCAGCCGCTTGAGCTCGGAGACCTTCTTCTTCTTGTCGGCGTCGATGACGTAGAGGGCCTCGAAGGAGCCGTCGTCGACGTTGACGCCGAAGCGTCCGAAGGGGCCCTTCTTCTCGTCGGCGGGGAGCTCCTTGGGCTGCGGGATGTCCCGGATGTGACCGACGGACGCCTCGACGGCGAAGTCGGGGCCGAGGTACCCGGCGATGGTCTTGGCCTTGGCCGGTGACTCGACGATGACGAGGTTGCGAGCGCCCATGTGACTCCTTCATGACCCTCGTGCCGCGGATTCGTCGAGGCTCTGACGAGTGGTCGCGCCTGGAACGGTAGCCCACGACGCAGCAACCCACTCCTGAGGTTGCCTATTGGTTGTTTCAACAACTATCATGCTGACCATGACCGCACCCGTCCTGTACCTCAGCCACGGCGCTCCCCCTCTCGCCGACGACGCCCGCTGGACCCAGCAGCTCGCCGACTGGTCTGCGGGTCTCGAGAAGCCGAAGAACATCCTCATGATCTCGGCGCACTGGGAGGAGGCCCCGATCTCGGTCAGCCCGACCACTCGTCAGGTGCCGCTGACCTACGACTTCTGGGGCTTCCCGCAGAAGTACTACGACGTGGAGTACGCCGCGCCGCTCGCCCCGGAGCTCGCCGACTCCGTCACCGGGCTGCTCGGCGGACGCGGCCTCGAGGTGCACCGCGACGAGACCCGCGGGCTCGACCACGGCGCCTACGTCCCCCTCGTCGAGATGTACCCCGACGCCGACGTGCCGGTCCTGCAGATGTCCATGCCGACCCTCGACCCGGCCACCCTCTTCGAGATCGGGCGCACCCTGGCGCCCCTTCGCGACGAGGGCACGCTCATCGTCGGCTCCGGTTTCACCACCCACAACCTCCGGTGGTTCAACCCCGCCGCCGGCCCGGACGCCGCTCCACCGCAGGCCTCCGCGGAGTTCGACCACTGGGCCGCCGAGACGGTCGCCTCCGGCGACGTCGACTCACTCATCCAGATGCTCGAGGTCGCGCCAGCCGCCCGCGAAGCGCACCCCCGGACCGAGCACTGGGCGCCGCTCTACCTCGCGCTCGGGGCAGCTGACGCCTCTGGCGCCAGCTCGGTCGAGAGCACCATCGACGGCTTCTGGTTCGGCCTGAGCAAGCGCTCCTGGACCTTCAGCTGACCCGCCGGTGCGGTGCACCCACCGCGCCTCGCAGCCCCCGCGGCTATCTTGGCCGCAGAGGCCGGGGCTCCCCGGCCGAGAGACAGGGGATGACGATGACCAGGCTCATGACGCTCGCGCTCGCAGGCGCGGTGGCGCTCGCGCTGAGTGCCTGCGGCGGGGGCAGCGGCCCCGAGGACGCCGTCAAGGACTTCACCCAGGCGGCGAGCGCCAAGGACTACGCCAAGGTCTGCGAGATGCTCGACCCGGAGTTCGTCGCGATGGCCGAGGAGGCCGACGACGGCAGCTGCGAGGACGCCATGAAGCAGACCCTCGAGGAGGAGGACGCCGACGTCGCCGCCGACCCCGACAAGCTCGAGGTGGGCGAGGCGGTGATCTCCGAGGACGGCGAGACCGCGACCGTCCCGACCACCTACGAGGGCAAGAAGTCCGAGGTCAAGCTGGTCAAGGTCGACGACGCCTGGAAGATCACCTTCGGCCTCTGACCCGAGGCCCGGTCACCGGACGAGGATGCCGTCGGCGACGAGGTCGCGCACCAGCTGCGCGGCCGTGGCGGCAGCGTCTGACGTCTCCATGCCGAGCAGCGACGCGATCGCCGCGCTGGCCTGCCCGGCCGTGAGCTCGCCGTCGCAGACGGACACCAGCGCTGCGCCGAAGGTGTCGACCCGGACCGCCCGCCGCAGCCCACCGCCTTGACGCACCACGATGACCGACGGGTCGTCGGCGCCAGGCCGCCCGTGCCGCTCCTCGGTGACGTCCTCAGCGCATTGCCACGCGACGTCGAGGACCTCGGAGTCGGTGCGCGCAGCAAGCCAGGACCGGGCGCGGAGCCCGGCGAGGATGGTCGGGCCCATCGGCGAGGCGACAGGCCCGGCGTGCTCGACCAGGTCGCGGAAGACCTCTCGATCCTCGACCGGCCGCTGCAGCGTGATGATCCCGAAGCCGATCCGCTCGACCCCACGAGCAGCGAAGTCGTCGAGCCAGGCGGCAACCATGGCCTCGTGCTCCGGGCTCCCCGGCCGGTGCCCACCGTCCCGTGACCACGTGGCGGCGTACTCGGCGGGGTCCTGCTCGTCGCGCTGGATGACCCAGGCGTCGAGCGGGTGACCCGCATCTGCGGCCGCGTCGACCCAGCCACCGACCACGTCGGTCCAGGATCCCCCTTCGCCGACCTCCCAGTTGCCGAGCATCTGGACGATGCCCCCCGGCGCGAGGACCGCGCCGACGTCGCGGACGAGGCCGGCGACGATCGCGTGCCCGGTCGCCCCGCCGTCGCGGTACTCGTACAGCGGCACCTCGTCGACACGCGGGGTGATGACGAAGGGGGGATTGCTCACGACGAGGTCGAAGCGTTCGCCACGCACGGGGTCGAGGAGAGACCCGGCGCGCAGGTCGACGTCGATGCCGGCGAGCTCGGCGTTGAGCGCCGCGTAGCCCAGGGCCCGCTGCGAGATGTCGGTGGCGACGACCTCCTCGGTGTGCGTGGACAGGTGCAACGCCTGGACTCCGCACCCTGTCCCGAGGTCGAGCGCGCGGGTGACGGCGGGGCGGGGCGTCCAGCGGGCGAGCGTCGTCGACGCGCCGCCGATGCCGAGGACGTGGTCGGTCGGCAACGCCGACCCGAGGACGAGCTCGCTGTGGTCCGAGGCGACGTACCAGGTCCGCTCCTCGTCGCCGTAGGGCCGCACCTCGGCGGTCGAGCGCACCCCGTGCGGGGTCAGCTCTGCCAGCCCGAGCTCCACGAGGCCCGCGGCCGTCAGCGACGGCAGCAGCTCGTCGACCTCCGCCGCGTCGACGGGCTGGCCGAGCGTGAAGAGCCGCACGAAGGTCGCAAGCGGACCGTCCACCTCGCCCATGCGACGGCGTGCCGGGACTGGGTCCTCACGATGGAGGGCTGCGGAGGCGACCGGCCCGAGGAGGTCCTCGACCGCCTCTACCGACACCCCAGCGGCGACGAGGTCACCGCGCAGGGCGGGGACGAGTCCAGCGGCTGGCCCCTGAGGCGCGAGGGAGGAGCCTCGACGGGCAGGTGCTGCGGTGCGATCGGTCACGGCCGGTCAGCCTACGGAACCAGGCGGCCTTCCCCGACCGGGCGCGCTACGCCTCCCGCCGGGCCGCGATGTCGGACCAGGTGACCTCGTCCTCGACCTCCACCGGCGGACCGGTCGCGTCGTCGCCGCCGATCGCGAGATCACGGCGCTTGCTCACGAGGACGGCTCCGACGACGACGAGCAGGGCGAAACCGGCGATGGCCAGCCGGACGGCCGTCATCGGCTCCTCGCGCACCGTGAGCGCCACGATCGCCGGGGCGATGAGCACCGAGACGAGGTTCATCACCTTGATGAGCGGGTTGATCGCCGGCCCGGCGGTGTCCTTGAAGGGGTCGCCGACCGTGTCGCCGATGACCGCGGCCGCATGGGCCGGCGATCCCTTGCCGCCGTGGTGCCCGTCCTCGATGATCTTCTTCGCGTTGTCCCACGCGCCGCCGGAGTTCGCCAGGAAGACCGCCATGAGCGCACCGCACGCGATCGCGCCGGCAAGGAATCCGGCGAGCGCCCCGATGCCGAGACCGAAGCCGACGATCACCGGGGTCAGGGCCGCGAGCAGGCCGGGGGTGGCCAGCTCACGCAGCGAGTCCTTCGTGCAGATGTCGACGACCCGGCCGTACTCGGGCTTCTCGGTGCCCGCCATGATCCCGGGGTGCTCACGGAACTGCCGGCGCACCTCGAAGACGATGGCGCCCGCGGCGCGGGTCACCGCGTTGATCGCCAGGCCGGAGAAGAGGAAGACGACCGCGGCACCGAGCAGCAGGCCGACGAGCGTGTGCGGGCTGACGATCTCGGACGCGGCGCTGACGGTGAAGTCGTCGAACATCTGCTGGATCGCCGGCGCGGCGCTCGGGTCGATGTCGCCCTGCGCGACCTTCGCGCCGAGGTCCTCCGCGGTCTTCGTCAGCTGCTCGCTCCACGCGTCGGTGTACGAGCCGAAGAGCGCCGTCGCCGCGAGGACCGCGGTCGCAATGGCGATGCCCTTGGTGATCGCCTTCGTGGTGTTGCCGACCGCGTCGAGCTCGGTGAGGACCTGGGCCCCTTCGCCGTCGACGTCACCCGACATCTCGGCGATGCCCTGCGCGTTGTCCGAGACCGGGCCGAACGTGTCCATGGCGACGATGACGCCGACGGTCGTGAGGATGCCGCAGCCGGCGAGGGCGATGAAGAAGAGCGAGAGGGTCATCGACCCACCACCGAGCAGGTAGGCGAGGTAGACGGCGATCGCCAGGGTGGTGACCTTGTAGACCGCCGACTCCAGGCCGACGCCGATGCCGGAGAGGACGACGGTCGCGGCGCCGGTGAGCGTCGTACGGGCCACGTCCTTGGTCGGGCGCTTGTCCGTGCCGGTGAAGTAGCCTGTCATCCAGAGGATCACCGCGGCGAGGACGACACCGATGAGGACCGCGAGGAGGGCGGACAGGCGGGGGTCGCCCTCGAGCGCCGCGACCTGCTCGTTGGTCGTCCCGAGCTCACCAAAGCTGCTCGGCAGGTAGGTGAAGGCGAGGGCAGCCGTCAGCACGGCGGAGATGCCGGCCGTGATGTAGAAGCTGCGGGTGATCGCCGCGAGCGCGTCACCGCCGGGAGCGGCCTTGGTGATGAAGACACCCAGCAGAGCGGTGAGGGCGCCGATGGCGGGGATGAGGAGGGGGAAGACGAGGCCGTACTCGCCGAAGGCAGCGGTGCCGAGGATGAGTGCCGCGACGAGCATCACCGCGTAGGACTCGAAGAGGTCAGCGGCCATGCCGGCGCAGTCGCCGACGTTGTCGCCGACGTTGTCCGCGATCGTCGCGGCGTTGCGCGGGTCGTCCTCAGGGATGCCCGCCTCGACCTTGCCGACGAGGTCGGCGCCGACGTCGGCGGCCTTGGTGAAGATGCCACCACCGACCCGCATGAACATCGCGAGCAGTGCGGCGCCGAAGCCGAAGCCCTCGAGCACCTTCGGCGCGCTGCCCTGGTAGGCGAGCACGACGATCGAGGCTCCGAGCAGGCCCAGACCGACGGTGAACATCCCGACGACGCCGCCGGTGCGGAAGGCGATGCGCATACCCTCGTCACGGCCGGAGGTGCGGGCCGCCTCGGCGACGCGCACGTTGGCCTTGACCGCGAGCGACATGCCCAGGTACCCGATGGCAGCAGAGAAGAGCGCCCCGAGGACGAAGAAGCCGGAGCGGCCCCACCGAACCCCGGCTGTGTCAGCGGGGAGGACGAGCAGCAGCGCGAAGACCAGGACGACGAAGACCGACAGCGTCTTGAACTGACGACGCAGGTACGCGTGGGCCCCCTCCTCGACGGCTGCGCCGATCTCCCGCATCCGCTCGGTGCCGGGGTCGGCTGCGAGCACCTGAGAGCGGAAGACCAGGCCCATGACGATCGAGACGACACCGATGAGCGCAACGCCTGCGGTGAGGTACACGTTGCTGCTCGAGAGCTCGAGCGCCGGTGTGGCCGTGGGGATGTAGCCCGACATTCCCATCCTCCTCGATGGTCTACGTCCTGCGTCCGCCCGACCTGACGGTGGACGGTGGGCGTCACCCTACTCCTGGGTCACCCCTGTGTCTGGGCAGCCGCGCGAGCGGCGTCCTCCGGCGTCTCGTGGAGGACGAAGACCTTGTCGAGACCGGTGATCTCGAAGACTCGCCGGACTCGGTCCGCGGTGACGGCGATCGTGAGGTTGCCCCCGGCCCGGCGCAGAGTCTTGAGCCGACCGACGACGACGCCGAGGCCGGTCGAGTCCATGAAGGTCACCTCGGTCATGTCGAGCGCGACGGCGCGCGAGCCGTCGGCGAAGGCCTGCTGCACGACGTCACGCAGCTGAGCGGCCGTGGCGACGTCCACCTCGCCGACGCAGTGCACGACGACGGCGCCGCTCTGCTCGCTGGTGCTGATCGACAGACCCACCGGGTACCTCTTCCTTCGCGCGACGCCCTGCAAGGGCGCCGCTGCTCGACGTTCTCGCAGGCCGGGGACGGTTTCCCGCTCCGCGCTGCTCCGCGCATACCGTAGACCACCGTGGCCGCCAGCATCGACCCCTCAGACGCGATCCGTGCGTCCGCGCGGCTCGGGCGGCTGACCGAGCACCTCCCCGGACGGCTGCGTCATGTCGAGCACCTGCCCGCTCGTACGGCGACGACGACCGACCTCCCCGGCTGGGTCGCACCGGCTGTCCGAGCCGCGGTGGTGACGAGCGGGATCGAGCGGCTCTGGTCGCACCAGGCGGCAACGGCGGAGCTGGCGCACCAGGGTCGGGACGTCGTCGTGGCGACCGGCACCGCCTCGGGCAAGTCGCTGGGATACCTCCTGCCGGCCCTCACCGCTGCCCTGGACGGTCCCCCTTCGGGCCGGTCGACCATCCGTGGCGGGACGACCCTCTACCTCGCTCCGACGAAGGCTCTCGCCGCCGACCAGCGAGCCGCCATCGACGCCCTGGCCGTGCCCGGCGTGCGGGCGGCCGCCTACGACGGTGACACCCCGACGGATGAGCGGCGCTGGATCCGCGACCACGCGCAGGTCGTGCTCACCAACCCCGACCTCGTCCACCACTCGTTGCTGCCGGGGCACCGTCAGTGGTCGGCCTTCCTCCGGTCCCTGTCGTACGTCGTCGTGGACGAGTGCCACGCCTACCGGGGGGTCTTCGGCACGCACGTCTCGCTCGTGCTGCGCCGGCTGCTCCGCGTGGCGAGGCGGTACGGGGCGGAGCCGACGGTCGTCCTCGCCTCGGCCACCGTCGCCGACCCCGCGGGGCACGCGAGCGCACTCGTCGGCCACCCGGTCGTGCCGGTGGTCGAGGACGGCTCCCCACGGTCGGCGACGACCTGCGTTCTGTGGGAACCTCCCGAGGGCGCCGACGGCGCCCGGCGCTCGCTGAGCTCCGAGGCGGCCGACATCGTGACGGCCCTCGTGCGGGACGACGCCCAGACGCTCGCCTTCGCCCGCTCGCGAGCGGGCGTCGAGTCGGTCGCCCTCCAGGTCCGTGAGACCCTCCAGGTCGACCGTCCGGACCTCGTGGATGCGGTGGCCGCCTACCGCGGCGGGTACCTCCCCGAGGAGCGCCGTGAGCTGGAACGACGGCTGCGCTCACGCGACCTCATGGCGGTCGCGGCGACCAACGCCCTCGAGCTCGGTGTCGACATCAGCGGCCTCGACGCCGTCGTCATCGCCGGCTGGCCAGGGCGACGGGCGTCGTGGTGGCAGCAGGCCGGACGTGCCGGGCGCGAGAAGGCGCAGGACGGCCGACCGCCACGAGAGGCGCTCGTCGTCTCCGTCGCAGCGGACGACCCGCTCGACGGCTGGTTGCTCGACCACCCGGACTACCTCTTCGGCGACCCGGTCGAGGCGATCGTCATGGACCCCAGCAACATCCACGTCCTCGCACCGCACGTCGCGGCCGCGGCGGCAGAGCTGCCGGTGACCCTCGACGACGTGGCGTGGTTCGGCCCGGGCCTGCGCGAGGTGCTCGACATGCTCACCGCGCGCTCGATCCTGCGGCGTCGCCCGACCGGGTGGTACTGGGCCCGCGAGGACCGGCCCGGGCAGCACGTGTCCTTGCGCGGGGCCGGGGCGGTCGTCAGCCTCGTCGAAGGGAGGACGGGCCGGGTCGTCGGGACGGTGGACGCGGCGGCGGCCCACTCGCAGGCGCACACCGGCGCCGTGCACGTCCATCAGGGCCAGACCTACGTCGTCACCGACCTCGACCTCGAGGCCGCGACCGCGACGGTGGTCCAGGGCGATCCGGGGTGGTCGACGACGGCGCAGTCGGTCTCCTCCTTCGACATCCTCTCGGAGGAGCGTGGTCTGACGACCGGGAGGCTGCGGTTGTCGTACGGCACGGTGCGGGTACGTCGGCAGGTCACCTCGTTCGTCCGGCGGCTGCCGGGCGGCGAGATCCTCGGCACCCATCGGCTCGACCTGCCGGAGCAGGTGCTCACCACCCGCGGTGTGTGGTGGACGATGGAGCCCGGGCTGCTCGAGGAGGCTGGGATCGCACCGGAGCAGGTCCCGGGAGCGGCGCACGCCGCCGAGCACGCTGCTATCGGCACCCTCCCGCTCCTCGCGACCTGCGACCGCTGGGACATCGGCGGAGTCTCGACCGACCTCCACCCGGATACCGGGCTGCCGACGGTGCTCGTCTACGACGGCTACCCGGGAGGTGCAGGCTTCGCCGGCCGTGCGCACGAGACGGTCGAACGGTGGTGGGGGGCGACCCTGGAGGTCGTCGCGGGGTGCGCGTGCGAACGCGGCTGCCCCCGGTGCGTGCAGTCCCCCAAGTGCGGCAACGGCAACGAGCCGCTGGACAAGGACGCAGCGGTGCGCCTCCTGCGGGCGATCGGCGCCGAGCGGCGATAACCTGAACGGGCTCCACCAGCCGACGGCCGCCGTCGGCGTCTACGCCACCTACCCGGAAGGGGCCAGCGATGGTCATCCTCGGTCTGCTCATCCTCCTTGTCGCGATCGCGCTCGGGACGCTGCTCGTCATCGGGACGAGCACCCCGGAGGTCGCCGCGCAGGACGTCGAGATCTCGCTCCTCGACACGGTCCAGCTGACGCTGAACCCGATGGCACTGGTCATCGCCGGCATGGTCGTGATGTTCCTCGCCTGGCTCGGCCTGGTGCTCATCCGGTCTGCGCTCAATCGCAAGGCGCGGGCTCGGCGGGAGCGCAAGGAGGAGGCCCGCCTGGCCCAGCAGCGTCGGGCCGACGCTGAGCGCGACCGGGCCGAGCGGGACCGCCAGCACGAGGAGCAGCTCAAGGAGCAGCGGATGGCGACAGAGACGGCACGCGAGCGCGCGGAGGTCGCCGAGCAGGAGGCCCGCCGGTCGGACCCCGAGGACCGCGGCATGCCGGGCTCGGGCACGGATCGACGCCCCCGCGCCTGAGTCGCTAGCCGTCCGGAGCAGGGCCGGCCCGGGCGTGCCCGGTCATCTCCGGCACGAGGCCCCCGATACGCAGCGGCACTGCCACCGCCGTCTCGATCGTGACGACCGAGCCGGCCGTCACGTCGCAGCCGACGACCCGCGCACCGTTGCGCTCGGCGATGTCCCGGGCCGTGGCGCACGCCTGAGCCGGGGCAGCCCCCACCGAGCTGTCGTGCGCCGCCGCGAGCGCGGCGAGGTCGGCAGCCCCGCGCGCCTGGTGGGCCGCCCGGAGCGCGCCGGTCACGCTCAGCGCCGTGACGAGTGCCGTCACGACGGCCCCGACGACACCGAGGGTGAGCACCGTGCCGGAGCCGGTGTCGTCCCCGCTCATTCGACCACCTCCTCCACCCTCGCGGTCGAGGAGCACTCCGCTCCCCGGGCGAGCCCGATGGCACGGAGCGGGGCCGGGGGGCGGGAGCGCACCGTGACGGTGACGAGGCCCTCGCTCGTCGAGGTGCCCATCTTGGCTCCCCGTGGCATGGTCCGGGCGGCGTCGCGCGTCGCCCGCTCGAGGCTCTCGCCACGGGCGAGCTCTCGGACGACGACCCGCGCCGCGTCCTGGCAGCGGACGGCATCGACACCGAGCGAGAGACCCGACAGCGCGAGAGCGAGGACGAGGACGACGGCCGGGACGGCGACGGCAGTCTCGGCCGTCACCATCCCGGCGTCGCCCCGCCGACGCTCAGCGCAGCCCGAGCGCCTCGGTGATGACACCGGCCAGCCCCGACTTCACGGCACCGGACTTGACGACGGCGAGCAGCACGAGGCTGAAGGTCACCGCGGCCAGGGTGCCGACTGCGTACTCAGCGGTGGTCATGCCCGCCTCGCACGCGGCTCTGGTGCTTCTCCACCGACGAATGATGTTCTCCCGCATGACGGTTCACTCCTCTCGATCCGGGCGACTCTCGCCCTCGTACGTCCACGCTCCCGCCCGGCCGCCGAGGCATCCAGACCGGAGCAGCGCCTGTGGGTGACGTGACGGAGCAGAGCGGACCTGGGGACAGCGGTCAGCGCAGGCTCTCGCCGAGCAGGACGAGCAGGATCGGGACGACCGAGGTGGCGACGAAGGCCGGCAGGAAGCACAGACCCAGCGGCAGGACGAGGAGGACTCCAGCACGACCGGCGGCGGCCTCGAGACGGCGGCTCTCCTCCTCGCGGATCTGGGTGGCGGCCGCTCGAAGCACCTCGCTGGCCGGGGCGCCGCAGCTGGACGACACGACGAGCGCGGTCGCTGCCGGCGCCCATCCGGGCGAGGCGAAGGTCCAGGCCTGACGCATGTCTCTGCCCCAGCGCAGCGCCGCGCTGACCCGGCGCAGGTCGAGCGCCACGGCACCAGGCACCACCTGGGCGACCGACTCCAGTGCGTCGGGAACGCTGCCGCCTGCTGTGAGGGCGAGAGCCACGAGGTCGGTCGCGTCCGCGACGTCCGTCAGGAACGGCCTCTCCCCCGCGTCCTGCTGCATCTGCCCGTCTCTCACAACGGCTGGACGAGGCCGCTCGGCGCCCCGCGGAGGCCACAACAGAAGTGCAGCGACGACGACCACCGTCACGACGAGCATCACGCGGCCCCCGGCCTGACCGCCCGCCGGAGGATCGCCCGTCCAGAGACCCAGCCCAGCCCGGTCAGCACGGCGCCCACGAGCAGGCTGGCCGCGGCTGGAGGCGAGCCTGCGGCGACCGTCGGCGACACCCCCAACGCCCAGGCGGCGAGCAGCCCGACGACAGGCAGCACCGTGAGCAGCAGCATCGTCGCGCGAGCCCCGGCGGTGGCGGCCTCGAGCCGCCGAGCCGCCGTGAGCCTCGTGCGCGCAGTCCGCGCGGCCTGCTCCAGCGCCGGCGCGAGCGGGACACCGCACTGCTCGCTGAGGCGCCAGGCTGCGGCGCACGCATCGAGGCGCGGGTCGGCCGCCGCCCACCGGGCCCAGGTCGTCGAGCCGCCTCTGCCCTGGCCGAGCTCGTCCGCCAGCTCTCGCAGCAACGGACGCAGCGGCGGTGGCGCATCGGGGACGACCACCTCGACCGCTCTGTGCCGCGTTCCTCCGCTGCGCAGCGCCATGGCGAGCAGCTCGGCGATCGCAGCGGCGTCGGCCAGCGCCCCCAGCTCGCTCCTGCGGCGCCTGGCCGACCGCACCGGCCGGAGGGCCCGGAACCCCCGTCGGCCGGTGAGGTCTCGTCCGACGGGCCAGGCGAGCGCCGCCAGCACGACGGTCAGGACGGCAAGAGCGCTCATGGGTCGACGAGCTCCCGGAAGGGGACGATCTCCTCGACCCGGCGGCCAGACGGCCCACGGCGCAGGTGCACGACGAGGTCGATGCCGAGAGCTGCCTGGGCGCGCACCACCTGGGGTTCCACGCCACCAAGCGCTCCGAGCGCCTCGAGCCGGGCCGGCACGTCTGCGGCACGGTTCGCGTGGACCGTGCCGCAGCCGCCCTCGTGGCCGGTGTTGAGGGCCATCAGGAGCTCGCGCACCTCGGGACCGCGGACCTCGCCGACGACGAGCCGGTCGGGACGCATGCGGAGCGCCTGACGGACGAGCTCGTCGAGGGTCACCCGACCGGCCCCCTCGGTGTTGGCTGCCCTGCCTTGCAGGCGCACCGTGTGCGGGTGGGACACCGCCATCTCCGTGACGTCCTCGACGAGGAGGATCCGCTCGTCCGGGGGGACGCACGCGAGCAGGGCGGCCAGCAGGGTCGTCTTGCCCGACCCGGTGCCTCCACTGACGATGACCGAGCGACGCTGCGCGACCGCCTCGCGCAGCCGCTCCGCCTCCCCCGTGGTGAGCATCCCGAGATCCACGAGATCGTTCAGGCCACGGTGGCTCTGGCGCGGCACCCGGAGCGAGATGTGCGCCCCGCCCTCGACCAACGGGGGCAGCAGCGCGTGCAGCCGTGACCCGTCCGGCAGGAGCCCGTCGACCCAAGGGGCCGCGTCGTCGAGCCGGCGACCGGCGAGCCCGGCGAGGCGCGTCGCCAGTCGGCGAACCTCTGCCGGGTCTCCCACGGTGACTCGGGATCGCTCCACCCCGTGCCCCCTGTCGATCCAGACCGCACCGTCTCCGTTGACGAGCACGTCCGTCACCGACTCGTCCGCGACGACCTCCTCGAGCGGCCCGAGACCGACGAGAGCCGACCGGAGCTCTGCGGCGCGTCGCCGCACACCTCGCTCACCCAGCACGGCGACCTCCGACCGTGCGACGTCCTCGATGGACGCGGAGCTCGGCGCACCGCCCCTCCGGATGAGTGTCTCGGCGTGCTCTCCTCCCGGAGCCGCCGAGATCAGCCGGCCGCGCGCAGCCACCGGGGCTCACCCCCTTCGTCCGCCGTCGCCGGTGGGAGGACCTCCGCGACCGTCCGGGCGACCCGGCCGACGGCTCCCCGTGACCGCGGGGGCCGGCCCCGCCCTTCGTCACGCAGCACCCCCGGCTCGTCCTCGAGATGACCGAGCCAGGCCCCACCGAGATGGTCCGCCACCTCCCGGCCCACCGGCTCGGCCCGTCGGGCACCCCGCGTCACGAGACGGACGGTGGCCGCACCGTCACGAACCCGACGGAGCGTCACCTCCGCGTCTCGGACCTGGCGAGGGCGAAGCCCGACGAGAAGCACGACGAGGTCGGCCCAGGCGAGCCAGTCGTGGCGGTCGAGCACAGGAACAGGCAGGTCGACGACGACGGGACGTTGAGCACGCAGGGCGGCCAGCGCAGAACCCACCACGGCAGACCGGACGCGCGTCGGGCCAGCACCGGCAAGGACCGGTGGGGCGCTGCCGGGCAGCCGGGCCAGGAGGTGCCTCGGCTCGGCCGGTCCCTCCAGCCCGGCGAGGTCCGGCCACCGCAGTCCAGGCTCGTCCTCGAGCACCAGCGTCGCGTCGACCCCTGCCCCCTCGACATCACCGTCGACGAGAACTCCAGAGACCTGCCGCGCCAGGACGGCTGCGAACGTTGAGGCGCCGAGCCCGCCGGAGGCAGGGACGACGAGCACGAGCGGTTCCATGGCCCCACGATCGGGTGCCCTTGAGCCCACCGGGCCGCGGCCGACCGACCTGGGGACAACCGACCGGTCCGGTCGAGGCGTGTGGATGACC
>JBHWMJ010000304.1:0-2915 GCA_043423105.1 Marihabitans sp. | reverse complement strand
CTTGATCGTCACCGCGGGCTGGTTGATGCCGAGCACGCAGGCGGTCTCGCACGGCGCCGGGCAGAGCCGGCCGGTGAACTCGGGGAAGTTGTTGGTCGCGTGGAGCCGCTCGATGGCGTCGTGCCAGTCGCCGCGCCAGGCGAGGGTGTTCCACTCGGGGATGAGGTTGCCGAGCGGGCAACCGCTGTGGCAGAACGGGATGCCGCAGTCCATGCAGCGTCCGGCCTGCCGCTGCAGCTGGCCGAGCTCCTGCTCCTCGTAGACCTCGCGCCAGTCCCTGATGCGGACGGGCACGGGCCGGCGGGCGGGGAGCTCGCGCTCACGGGTCTTGAGAAAGCCTTGGGGGTCAGCCACGGGAAGCCTCCATGATCCGGTCCCAGACCTCCGTGCCGTCGAGGTCGAGGCCGTCGGCCTCCGCCTCGGCACGGACGTCGAGGACACGCTGGTAGTCACGCGGGAGGACGAGCGAGAAGCGCGCCAGCGCGTCGTCGCCGTCGTCGAGCAGCCGCTGGGCGACCGCGGACCCGGTGTGGGTCACGTGGGCCTCGAGGAGCTCCCGCACGCGCGGGAGGTCGCCGGGGCGAAGGGGGGAGACGTCGACGAGCTCGGGGTTGACGAGCGCGGCGTCGAGGTCGAGCACGTAGGCCACTCCCCCGGACATGCCGGCCGCGAAGTTCCGCCCGGTGGGGCCGAGCACGAGGACGGTGCCACCGGTCATGTACTCGCACCCGTGGTCGCCGACGCCCTCGACGACCGCGGTTGCGCCGGAGTTCCGGACGCAGAAGCGCTCGCCGACGATGCCTCGGAGGAAGATCTCGCCCGACGTGGCGCCGTAGCCGATGACGTTGCCGGCGATGACGTTCTCCTCGGCGACGAGGGCCGATCCCTCGGGCGGGGTGACGACGACGCGGCCGCCGGAGAGGCCCTTGCCGACGTAGTCGTTGCCGTCACCCACGAGCCGGAGGGTGATCCCCTTCGGCAGGAAGGCGCCGTACGACTGACCAGCGCTGCCCGTCGTCGTGATCTCGATCGTGCCGTCGGGCAGGCCCTCGGGGTAACGCTTCGTCAGCTCGTGCCCGAGCATCGTGCCGACCGTCCGATGGACGTTGCGCACCGCGACCTCTCCGCGCACGGGTGCCCCGTCGGACAGGGCCGGCTCAGCGATCTCGATGAGCCGGTGGTCGAGCGCGTGCTCGAGGCCATGGTCCTGCCCCTTGGCGTGCTTGATGCCCGAGCCGTCGAAGGACTCGACCTTGGCCAGGACAGGCGCGAGGTCGAGACCGGAGGCCTTCCAGTGCTCGACCGCCTTGTGGGTGTCGAGGAGCTCGATCTGGCCGACCGCCTCCTCGATCGAGCGAAGTCCCAGGGCGGCCAGGTGCTCCCGGACCTCCTCGGCGATGTACTCGAAGAACGTCTCGACGAACTCCGGCTTGCCGGAGTAGCGCGAGCGCAGCTCGGGGTTCTGCGTGGCGATGCCGACCGGGCAGGTGTCGAGGTGGCAGACCCGCATCATGATGCAACCGCTGACGACGAGCGGTGCGGTCGCGAAGCCGAACTCCTCGGCCCCGAGGAGCGCCGCGATGACGACGTCACGACCGGTCTTGATCTGCCCGTCGACCTGGACGACGATCCGGTCGCGCAGACCGTTGAGCACGAGGGTCTGCTGGGTCTCGGCCAGGCCGAGCTCCCACGGACCGCCGGCGTGCTTGAGCGAGGTGAGCGGCGAGGCGCCGGTGCCACCGTCGTGACCCGAGACCAGGACCACGTCCGCGTGCGCCTTGCTCACGCCCGCCGCGACCGTGCCGACGCCGATCTCGGACACGAGCTTGACGTGGATCCGGGCCGAGGGGTTGGCGTTCTTGAGGTCGTGGATCAGCTGGGCCAGGTCCTCGATGGAGTAGATGTCGTGGTGCGGCGGGGGGCTGATGAGACCGACGCCCGGGGTCGAGTGACGGGTCTTGGCCACCCACGGGTAGACCTTCGGCCCCGGCAGCTGACCCCCTTCGCCCGGCTTGGCGCCCTGCGCCATCTTGATCTGGATGTCGTCGGCGTTCGTCAGGTACGCCGAGGTGACGCCGAAGCGGCCGGAGGCGACCTGCTTGATGGCACTGCGACGCTCGGGGTCCATGAGCCGCTCGAGGTCCTCGCCGCCCTCGCCGGTGTTGGACTTGCCGCCGAGGCGGTTCATCGCGACGGCGAGCGTCTCGTGCGCCTCGCGACTGATCGACCCGTAGCTCATCGCCCCGGTGCTGAACCGCTTGACGATCTCGCTGACCGGCTCGACCTCGTCGATGCTGATCGGCTCGCGCGGGGTCGCGCCACCGAGCTCGAAGAGCCCGCGCAGCGTCATGAGGCGCTCGGACTGGTCGTCGATCCGCTGCGTGTACTGCTTGAAGATGTCGTAGCGACGCGACCGGGTCGAGTGCTGGAGCCGGAAGACGGTCTCCGGGTCGAAGAGGTGCGGCTCGCCCTCACGGCGCCACTTGTACTCGCCGCCCACGGCGAGCTGGCGGTGCGGCAGGGTGTGCCCGTCCGGCGGGTAGGCCGTCGAGTGACGCGCCGCGGCCTCCGCAGCGATGACCTCGATGCCGACGCCGCCGAGCTGGCTCACCGTGCCGGTGAAGTACTCGTCGACAAGCTCCTGCGACAGGCCGAGAGCCTCGAAGACCTGGGCGCCGCGGTAGCTGGCGACCGTCGAGATCCCCATCTTCGACATCACCTTGAGCACGCCCTTGCCGAGCGCCTTGATGAGGTTGCGGACCGCCTGCTCCTCGTCGACCCCGTCGATGACGTCGCGACGGACCATGTCCTCGACGGACTCCATGGCGAGGTAGGGGTTGACGGCCGCCGCGCCGTAGCCGATGAGCAGCGCGACGTGGTGGACCTCGCGGACGTCGCCGGCCTCGACGAGGAGA
>JBHWMJ010000070.1:0-7288 GCA_043423105.1 Marihabitans sp. | reverse complement strand
TGCCCTTGGGGAAGTACTGACGCAGCAGGCCGTTTGTGTTATCGTTGGTCGGTCGCTGCCAGGGCGCGTGGGGGTCGGCGAAGAACACTTTCGTGCCCGTCTCCAGGGCGAACTGGGCGTGGCCGGAGAGCTCCTTGCCGCGGTCCCAGGTGAGCGTCTTGCGCAGTTGTTCGGGGAGCTGGGTCATGGACGCGGTGAGCGCGGCGTTCATCGCGACCGCGCCATAGCCGGCCAGTGCGGGACCGTTCTTAACCGGCGGGGTCTCGCCCCAGCCTTCCAACCGGGGAAGGTGCACCAGAAGGGTCGAGCGGCTCTTGCGTTCCACGATCGTGCCGATCGCTGACCGGCCGGTGCCGATGATCAGATCCCCCTCCCAGTGGCCGGGAACAGCACGGTCGGCAGCTTCAGCGGGACGCTGGGAGAAGACGACATCCGCGGTGACGTGACCTTGGGGTCGGTTCTGCGCTCGAGCTCGCGGCTTCCGCAGCGCGCGGCCTGTCCGCAGGCAGGTCACGAGCTCGCGTCTGAGCGCGCCACGGCCCTGGATGAACAGCGACTGGTAGATCGCCTCGTGGCTGATGCGCATGGATTCATCATCGGGGAAGTCGACCTTCAGCCGGTGCGAGATCTGCTCCGGGCTCCACGCGATCGCCCACCGCCGGTCCTGCCGGTGCGGCTTGTTCAGCCCCTTCCATGCCGGCGGGTGCGGCCCAACGACGATCGTGCCGTCCGGCCGACGGACGTTGCCGGCCAGGCGCTCCTGGACGTACTCGCGCAACCTGTCATTGGTCGCGAGCTTCGCGGTCTTCGGGCGCTTGGCCGCCTGCTGGGCCTTCCACTGCGCCACCAGCGCCCGGTACTCCTGCTTCCCGCTGCGCGTGGCCGCGTTACGGCGCAGCTCACGAGAGATCGTGCCCGGGTGCCGGCCGATCCGGCGCGCGATCTCACGCACGCCGACCTGCTGGGCGCGCAGCAACGCGATCTCCTCACGCTCTTCGAAAGACAGGTAGCGGCCAGAGGGCTCGATCAGTGAGACCGGTGACATGCCGCCAGCGTGTCGGAACCACCGTGTCCCGACCGGCACGGACACGCCCACCTTCAACGCCGCCTCGGCGGACGTGATGCCCGTGGCGATCAGACGCCAGAACTGGCGCTGCACCGCCCGCGAAGGATCAGGTCGTCCGGGTGAGCGCATCGCCGGCCGCAGTGCCCGATCTGCACGCCACTGCCGACGCGCACCCTCTGGCACATCGCTGGTCTTCCTCCAGTCCGCCGTCGCCATCGTTGAACACCTCCGAAGTCAGGAGGGTGTTGCGACGACCGGTTGAATCCGCCTTGCGAGCCCGCGTCCGAGTGCGCCACGAGCCCGGTGAGGTCGGTGACGCCCTCCTGGGCGCGGGTGAACAGGGCGTGCTCGAGGGCGTCCAGCACCAGCGGCGTGCTCATCGACGTGGCAGCGCGCCAGCCGATCACCCGGCGGGAGAACGCGTCGATGACGAACGCGACGTAGACCATGCCCAGCCAGGTCGGCACGTAGGTGAAGTCCGCAACCCATAGCCGGTTCGGCGCGGGCGGGTCGAAGTCGCGGTTGACCAGGTCGGCCGCCCGGGCCGCCCGCTCGTCCGGGATCGTGGTCCGCGGTTTCCTGCCGTACTGGGCGCCTTCCCAGCCGTTGGCGCGGTAGAGCCGCTCGATCGTGCAGCGGGCCACGTCGTGACCCTTGCCGCGTAGCCGCAGCCACATCTTGCGCGACCCCAGGCCGGCGACCAGTCGCGAGGAGGAGCGCTCGGCCCGGATGAGCTCGGTGACCTGCTCATCGCGTAGCGCCCGGGCGGAGGGTCGGCGGGTCACCCACTCGTAGTAGGTGGAGGGGCTGATCGGGATGCCGTGCTCGGTCAGCACGGCGCACAAGGGCTCGACGCCCCACCGCAGTCCATCGCCCACGCGGTGGTCCTTGTGCTCGGTGATGAAGGCGATCACCTGCGCCCGGGCCGGTCGAGCTCGGCCCCGAAGAAAGCCGCTGCGGCCTTCAGTATTTCGTTCGCGCGGCGCAGCTCGGCGTTCTCCCGCTTCAGCGCCTTGATCTGCTCGTGCTCGGCGGTCGTGAGCCCGGGTCGGGCGCCGGAGTCGATCTCGGCGCGGCGGACCCACTTGCGCAGCGTCTCGGCCGAGCCGATGCCCAGCTTGGCCGCGATCGACTTGATTGCCTCGAACTCCGAGGGGTACTCCTCACGCTGCTCCAGCACCAGCCGGACCGCACGCTCGCGGAACTCCTGGTTGTACTTCGACGGTCGTGCCATGACCTGCATCCTCCCAACGGATCAGGTCTCCGGACACCCCGGGAGGGCTCAGACTTCCGCTGGGGTCTTCCAGCCCAGTGATTTTCGGGGTCTGGTGTTCAGGGCGTGAGCGACGGCTTCGATCTCCTGGGCGGACCAGCGGGACAGGTCGGTGCCTTTGGGGAAGTACTGCCGCAGCAGCCCGTTGGTGTTCTCGTTCGTGCCACGTTGCCACGGCGACTGGGGGTCGGCGAAGAAGACCGGGATGCCGGTCTCGACCCGGAACTGGGCGTGGGCGGACATCTCCTTGCCACGATCCCAGGTCAGCGATCTGACCAGCTCGGTGGGCAGGCCGGCCATCGTACGGGCCAGGGCGTTCTTCATCGTGAGGGCGCCGTACCCCGCCAAGGCCGGCCCGTTCTTGACGCTCTGCTTGTGCCGGTATCCCTCCTCACGGGGCAGATGGACCAGCATCGTGTACTTGGTGCTCCGGTCTACGACGGTGCCGATCGCCGAGCGCTCCAGGCCGATGAGGAGGTCACCTTCCCAGTGGCCAGGCACGGCCCGGTCGGCGGCCTCGGCGGGACGTTCGCTGATCAGCGTCTCGGGGGTGACGTGTGAAAGCCCCCGACCGCCATGAGGGCAGCCGGGGGCTTGGGGTCGTGCGTCGCTGTGCCGTCGAGCAGATAGGGTGCACGAGGCGTAACTCGGAAGCAGCGGCAGGGGGTGGGGAATGCGCGGCAACCGTCTGCTTGCGGCGGCGCTGATGATCGCGGCGTTCGGCCCCTACGTCGCACCCGGCGTCAGGACCGAGCAGGCGCTCGTCTACATCATCGCCCCGTTCGCGCTCCTCTCGACCTGGGGGCGGGCAACGATCCCGCGGACCGTGGGGCGGATCGCAGCAGTCTGGTGCGTCTACGTCGTCGTGGCAGCCTTCGGGGGGCTGGTCCCGCCGTACAACCCCACGTCGTTCGAGTTCGGGCAACTGTGGGCGAGCCTCGACAACCTTCTATTGCCTCTCGCGGTCATCACGATCGCCTGTGCGCTGTTCGACGAGTCCGACCCGCCCACGATCATCAGAACCGTGGCGTGGTGGCTCGTCGCGATGATGCTCCTCAACACCGTCGCCGCGCTCATGCAGTCGCAGGAAGTGGCCGACTGGAGCCAGTGGTGGGGGGCGACGCAAGCGGGGGTGGCGACCACAGCAGAGAATGCCGCGACCAACGGCCGATTCAGTGGCCTCATCAACCAGCCCGCCGAAGCCGGATTGCTCTACAGCTCGGCCATGCTGGCGGCCATCTACCTGTGGGCCGACACTCGCGCCCTGCGGATGTTCGTGGTCCTGTTGGTGCTGGGGTACGGCGGAATGATGACCGTCAGCAAGGTCTTCCTGCTCGTGGGCCTGCCGATCGTGCTGTGGCAGTTGATCGCGTTGAAGAAGGGGCGTGGCGTCCGCCTCTACGCCGCGCTCGCGGCCCTGGGCGGTGCTTACGTGGTCCTGCAAGCGGGGTGGCTGCCGGCATGGAGGGGCGCAGCGCAACTCTCCCAGATCCTCCCGAAGCGGGGGGAGTCGTTCATCTCGGCGGCCACCGCGTCCCGGTTCGGGGAGTCGTCCTCACTCGAACCGCTGGTGGACTCCGTCATGGAGACGTCACCCCTGGTGGGCATGGGTGCTCGAGGGCTCGCCGCCCCCTATGACAACGGGTTCGTCGAGGCTCTCGTGCTGGCTGGGGTGGTCGGCGTGGCCTGCTATGCGCTCACGTTGTGGCTGTGGTGGCTATCGGCTTGGCGAGGGCCGCGGTCGAGTGAGCGCACGTTCATGGTGGGCCTCGTCCTGGTCGCGGCCGGCGCGAGCATGGGACTGCCGGCGTTGACAGCCAACCGAGGCGCGACGGCCCTGTGGCTTCTGCTCACGCTGTTGGCCTGCTCGCTGCACAAGCAACAGCCGGCCGACGACGAGATTACGCCTCGCCGTCGACCGGCACCGACCCCTCGGAAGTCGCAGAGACTCACCCAGTCGTAGCGGTCCCAGGCAGCACGGCAGGCCAGGCGTCCGCGGTGCTGTAACGCGAGAGTGCCCGGTGGACGTCTGTCGTAGCTGCCTTGAGGACTACCAGCCACCCAGACACGTAGAGGACCGACCCCGCGAGGGGAGCGCCCGCGTTCGTGATGCACATGGATGGGCCACCGACCGTGCCGGCCCGGAAGCCCTGCGTGGTGCTTCCGAAGTCGTACAGGGTATGCGTCCCGGCCACGCCGCCGGATGCAGCCTCGTAGAGCTGCACCTCCACCTCGTCATTGATGCGACGGACCTTGACCTGTGACGTGGTGCGGCCAGCGAACGCCCCGGCGGCGACGACCAGCCGCCATCCGGTGTCGCCCTTGGTGACCTTCCAGCCCGTGTTGCCGGAGCCGGACATCTTCGTCCATTCCAGCGCGCCGTTCGTGACCAAGGTGTCGACGTAGCGCACCCCGGGGTCCGCGGTGACGACGCCTTCCGGGGACCCTGACCCCTGTCGGGCGCCGGAGTCCCGCGTGTTGACATTGAGGTCGGTGATCCGGCTCATAACGCCATTGTCCACGAGGTTCTTGAGGACACCCTGGAACGAGTTTCCGGTTCCGTAGTTGGTGAGGGTGCACACGTTGTCTCGCAGGTCGAGGCTGATGAACGTGTTGAAGTGCGCCCACGTCTTGCGTCGTGACCGCTCCCGTGGCGCGCGCAGCGCCCGACCGGTGCGCAGGCACCACACGAGCTCGCGCTTGAGCGCGCCACGACCCTGGATGTACAGCCACTGATAGATCGCCTCGTGGCTGATGCGCATGGACTCATCATCGGGGAAGTCGAGCTTGATGGCTCTTCCTACCTGAGGTGGGGGTGAGTGAGCCCGCCGCCGATGAGCAGCATGCGTAGCCGGTAGTGCTCGCGGTTGCGGAAGCCTCGGGCGATGCGGCGGTGGAGCTCGATCAGGCCGTTGAATCTCCTATGTATGTCAAGCAGCCGCCGCAGGTGTGATCGTGGCGTTGAGTTGCCTGTAGATCTGACGGGCGAGGTAGCGCTTGAGCGAGCGGCGGATCTCGCGCGGGGTGCGCCCCTGCGCGGTGCGCTTGTCGACGTAGGCGCGGGTCTCGGGGTCCATGCGCATGCGGGTGACGACGGCCATGTGCAGGGCGCGGTTGAGGCGTCGGTCGCCGCCGCGGTTGATGCGGTGTCGAACGGTGTTGCCGGATGAGGCCGGGATGGGGTTGACGCCGGCCAGGCTGGCGAAGGCGGCTTCGGAGCGGATCCGGCCGGGGTGCGACCACGCAGCGTAGGCGATCGCGGCGGTGACGGGTCCGATGCCCGGCTGGTCCAGCAGGCCCGCGGCGGGGCTCTCGTTCAACAGGGCGGTCATCTGGCGGGTGAGGTCGCCCAGCTCCCTGTCGGCTGTGCGGACACGCTTGGCGAGGCGGACGGCCTCGGCGCGGGCGATGCCGATGGAGAGCTCCTCGGCGCGGGCGCGCCACGCGGCGATCTCGCTGATCCGGCCGGTGTTGAGGGTGCCTCGGGCATCGATCCCCAGGTCGACGACCCGCAGCAGCGCGATCAGGGCGTTGATCGCGGCGGTGCGCTCGTTGGTGATGTGGTCGCGGGAGGCGATCAGGATCCGCAGGGCGGCCCGGGCTCCCTCGTCGGTGCGCGGCAGACGCAGCTGGGTGTGGTCGAGCGGGAGGGCTGCTTGAGCGATCCGGCGAGCGTCCAGGGGGTCGGACTTGCCCACGCCGCGGTTGGCGCGAGCGTTCATCCGTGGTGCCTCGGCCACGGCGTACCCAGCATCGGCAGCTGCACGCGCCAGGCGGGCGCCGTAGGTGCCGACGCCCTCGATGACCCAGAGCGCGTCGAGGTCCGCGCCGGTGCGGCGTGCGACCCAGGCGACGGCACGGGCAAGGCCGGCAGTCGTCGCTGGGAACTGTGCCTCATCGAGGACCTCTCCGGTCGGGCAGGCCAGCACGGCGAGTGCATGGGTTCGGGCGTGGGCGTCTACGCCGATGACGAATGGGCGGGTGTGCGCGACGATCGACATGGTGATCGACGTTCCTTCCTCGTGACGGGGATGTGATGTCTCGGTCGCCAAGCGGCCGGCACCGGCCCGGGTAGAGGTCACGTCGGGGCATATCTGTGATGGGCCACGACCCCGTGAATCTAGATGGGGTCGGACAGTCTCCTGATCAGGTCACCGAGGTGGGCCGGACGGTGCCGGCCGCGCTTCCCAGCGTGGACAACTCAACGGAAGAGCACCGCCGAAGCGGGCCAATTGCTTCGAGAGTCACACGCTGTTCAGCGCGACCGGAACCATCCTGACCAGCCGGTCCCGGACCAGCCAGGTAGACACTCACAGATCGCTTCGGTGCCGCCGTTGTTGGCGCGGCCGGTGTCGAAGTAGGCCAGGAACGCTTCCCGCCACTGCTTGAGGGTCTTCCCGAGCCGTCGGATCTCCGGGATCGGGCAGGTCGGCAGGCTGGCGAGGACCTTCTCGGCGATCCGCCGGCCTTCGACCGGGCTCGTGGCCTTGTAGGCCGACCGGAGCTGTTGGGCACACAGCCAGGCGACGAGCACCTCGTCGTGACGTTCGTCGACCGCGATCGCCTTGTCGAGGCGTGCGCGCTGGCGGTCGGTGAGCTTCTCCTGGCCGCAGCGCAGGATCATCCTGATGCCGTAGAGCGGGTCGTTCTTGCGGCCGCGGTGGCCGTGGAGCTCCTGCTGGACCCGGCGCCTCACTTCGTCGACGGCCTGGGTGCCGAGCTTGACCACATGGAAGGCGTCGAGCACGGCGGTGGCGTCCTCGAGCTGGTCGTCGATGGCGTTCTTGTAGCCGTGGAACGGGTCGAGGGTGGCGACCTCGACACCGTCGCGGAAGTCCTCGCCACGCTCTTTGAGCCAGTCGCTGTAGGCCTTCCCGGACCGGCCGGGCACCAGGTCCAGCAGCCGCGCCCTAGGGTTGCCGTACTCATCGGGAGTGAGGTCGACCATC
>JBHWMJ010000068.1:0-2943 GCA_043423105.1 Marihabitans sp. | reverse complement strand
GATGGTGGCGCCGAGCTGTGACGGCTCGGTCCCGGTGGTCTGGTGGGTGCTGCAGTCGTGGCCCGACATCGGCGTGACGAGGTGCTCGTCGAGCGCCGGGTCGAGGGCGAAGGGGGACTGGTCGATGCCGACCTCCTCCTGGGGCGGGCCCTCGGCGATGAGCCGGCGCAGGGCCTCCTCGTCGTCGCCCTGGAGCTCGGGGAGGGTGGCCCGGAGGGCCTCGACGACCGGGAGCCACGGCGACTGCTTGCCCTTGAGCGCCGTGTAGAGCAGCTCGATGCCGACGCGGTGGTCGTTGAGCAGCTTCCAGGCGGTGGCTGGGTCCTGCGTCGCCCCGAACTCGAGGAGCACGCAGAGGTGGTCCGGCAGCTCGAGACCCTCGTCGGTGATCTCGACCCCGGCTCGGCGGTAGGCCTGCTTGAACTGGACGAGCGCGGCACCCCGCTTGCGGGTGTCGCCGTGGAGGAAGTAGGTCAGGTGCAGCGCGCACCGGCGGGTCACGTCGAAGGTGTCGACGTAGTCCGCCTGGAGCCGCGCCAGCGGCGTGGCCTCGAGGTGGTCGAGGAAGAGCCCGAGGCGGTCACCGACAACCGGCGGGACCCCCTTCGCGCTGTCCCGGAGCACCGGGACGAGCCCGCGGAGGCGCTCGTCGGGGTAGTCGAGGAGCAGCGAGATCATCTGCCACGCGTCGGCCTGGGCTGACGGGTCGATCGTCGGCTCGGTGCGGCGGTGCCGCCGCCAGGGCATCACGACCGGTCACCCGCTCCCGCGCCGTCCTTGGGGAAGAGCCCCTCGGGCGTGCCCTTGCCGTCCCAGTTGAGCAGGTTGACCCGGCCGCTCTTGCTGCCGCCGCTGACGAGCTGGTCGGAGGTCTGCCGCTCCGCGAGCATGTGGAAGTTCTCCACGGCGACGGGCGTCATGCCGCCGCGGCCGGAGCCCTCGCCGAAGGGGCCGGACGGGTCGTCCATCTCGGTGTCGTAGCCGGAGACGGCGCAGTCCGTCGCGAGCTCCTCCAGACCGTGCGCCTGCTCGCCGTGCGCGGTGGGGATGACGTAGCGCTCGTCGTACTTCGCGAGCGCGAGCAGGCGGAACATCTCGTACATGTCCTCCTCGGACATGCCGACCGCGGCCGGGATGGCCTCCTGCGGGTCGCGCCCGAGGTTGATGTCGCGCATGTACGAGCGCATCGCCGCGAGCTTCTTGAGCACCTCGTCGACCGGGGCGACGTCGCCGGCGGCGAAGAGGTTGGCGAGGTACTCGACGGGGATCCGGAGGGTGTCGATGGCGGCGAAGAGGTTGTCCTTGTCCTCGCCGTCGTGCCCGGTCTCCTGGATGACGTCGACGACGGGGGAGAGCGGCGGGATGTACCAGACCATCGGCATCGTCCGGTACTCCGGGTGGAGCGGGAGGGCGACCTTGTAGTCCATGATGAGCCGCCGCACGGGGGACTTCTTCGCCGCCTCGATCCAGTCACCGGGGATGCCCTCGGCCTCGGCGGCCCGCTGGACCTCGGGGTCGAAGGGGTCGAGGAAGACCGAGCGCTGCGCCTCGTAGAGCTCGTGGTCGTCCTCCACCGAGGCCGCGTCGAGCACGGCGTCGGCGTCGTAGAGCATGATCCCGATGTAGCGCAGCCGGCCGACGCAGGTCTCCGCGCACACGGTCGGGATCCCGACCTCGATGCGCGGGTAGCAGAAGGTGCACTTCTCGGCCTTGCCGGTCTTGTGGTTGAAGTAGACCTTCTTGTACGGGCAGCCCGTGACGCACATGCGCCAGCCGCGGCACTTGTCCTGGTCGACAAGGACGATGCCGTCCTCGGAGCGCTTGTAGATCGCGCCGGAGGGGCAGGACGCCGCGCAGCTCGGGTTGAGGCAGTGCTCGCAGATCCGCGGCAGGTAGAACATGAAGGTCTGGTCGAACTCGAACTTCACCTTGTCCTCGATGCCCTTGAGCATCGGGTCCTTGACGGCGTGCTCCATCGAGCCGCCGAGGTCGTCGTCCCAGTTCGCCGACCACGAGACGTTCATCTTCTTGCCGGAGATGAGCGAGTACGGCTGCGCGACGGGGAAGGTCTTCTGCGCCGGGGCGTTGAGCAGCGTCTCGTAGTCGTAGGTCCAGGGCTCGTAGTAGTCCTGGATGCTCGGCATATTCGGGTTGCTGAAGATGTTGAGCAGCTTGCTCAGACGCCCGCCGGCCTTGAGCTTGAGTCGCCCGTTGGAGCCGCGCTCCCAGCCGCCCTTCCACTCGTCCTGGTCCTCGTAGCCGCGGGGGTAGCCGAGGCCGGGTCGGGTCTCGACGTTGTTGAACCACACGTACTCGGTGCCGGCCCGGTTGGTCCATGCCTGCTTGCAGGTGACCGAGCACGTGTGGCACCCGATGCACTTGTCGAGGTTCATGACCATGGCCATCTGTGCCATGACGCGCATGTCAGTACTCCACGTTCTGGTTGGTGCGGCGGCGGATCATCGTCACTTCGTCTCGGTTGTTGCCCGTCGGGCCGATGTAGTTGAAGAAGTACGACAGCTGGGCGTAGCCGCCGATGATGTGGCTCGGCTTGACGAGGATGCGGGTCAGCGAGTTGTGGATGCCGCCGCGCCTCTTGTCGGTCTCGGTGAGGGGGACGTCGATGAGCCGGTCCTGCGCGTGGTGCATGTAGACCGTGCCCTCGGGCATCCGGTGGCTGACGACCGCGCGGGCGGCGACGACACCGTTGCGGTTGACCGCCTCGATCCAGTCGTTGTCCTTGACCCCGATCTTCGCGGCGTCGACGTCGGACATCCAGACGGTCTGGCCGCCCCGGCTCAGGCTGAGCATGAAGAGGTTGTCCTGGTACTCCGAGTGGATCGACCACTTGTTGTGCGGGGTGAGGTAACGCACCGACACCCCGAGCTCGGTGGTCTCGCCGATCGGTGTCTCGCCGAAGAGGCGGGTCATGTTGAGCGGCGG
>JBHWMJ010000066.1:0-4258 GCA_043423105.1 Marihabitans sp. | reverse complement strand
CCGGGGGCCTGGGCGGGCGGCTCGGCGGGCGCGGGGTCCGGGGCGACGGGTGCCTGGGCAGGAGGTGACGGCGCGGGAGGCTCCTCGTCCGCGGGCTCGTCTCCGGGGAGGATCGTCGCGGCACCGGGGTCCTCGCCGCGGGTGACGCCGGCCGCAGCGTCGACCTCATCCGCCGTAAGCGGGCCGGCAGCGGGGTCCTCACCGGACGGCTCGACAGGGAGGGATCGGGCGGCCTGGGTGTCGCCGAAGAGGAAGTCGTAGTCCGGTACCCCGGTGTCCTCGGGGGCCTGCTCGACGACCTGGGCGCCGGTGGCGGCAGCCGCAGCCTCGGTGATCGCCTCCTTGGCCGCCGGCGCGTCCTGCTCGACCCGCACGTCCTCCTCGGCCGTCGCGGCAGGCGCGGCGACGGATGCCTCGGGCAGATCGACGCGGGTGATCGCGACCTCGCCGAGGACGCTCGGTGGCTGCCAGTCGGGCACCAGGCGCAGACCCGCGCAGGCCGCCTGAGAGGACGGTGCGTCCGCCGTCGGCAGCAGCTCGACCCTCGTCACGGTGGGCTCGACCTCGGCTTCGACCCATGGGCCGGGACGGTCATGGACCACGACAGCCGCCTCATGGCCGTCCGCCGCGAAGAGCCGGGCGACGCAGCCTCCCCGCACGACGACGCGACGGTCCTCGGCGAGCACTCCGTCGGGGGCTCTGCGGACACCGGCGGCCAGGAGCGCGTCGACGACGTCGTCGAGCGAGGGTGCCGACTCCGCAGAGCCGAGGGCGTCGAGCTCCTCGGCGACCGCCGGTGGGAGGTCTTCACCGACGAGTCCGTGCACCGCCCCATAGCGCAGCGTCCGCCAGCCGGGTCCACCGGCGACCGAGATCTCGAGCTCAGGCATGGTTCCCCCCGCTCCCTCTCGGCGCGGTGTCGACGTCGTCGGTCTCGGCGGCGTCGTTGACGAGGACGATGACGGAGATGTTGTCGCGGCCGCCCGACGCGAGCGCTCGCTCGGTGAGCTCGTCGGCGATCTCCTGCGGGTCGGTCCCCTCAAGGAGGACTGCGGCGAGCTCGTCGTCGGTCAGCTCGTTGGTCAGCCCGTCGGAGCAGATGAGGAATCGCTCGTCGGAGGCGGGCGGCAGGACCCACAGGTCGACCTTCGGCAGGTCGTGCCCCCCGAGGGAGCGGGTGACGACGTTGCGAAGGGGGTGCGTACGTGCCTCCTCCGCCGTGATGAGGCCGGCGTCCTGCAGCTCCTGGACCTCGGAGTGGTCGACGGTGACCCGCCGCAGCGTCGAGCCAAGTGCCCGGTAGACCCGGGAGTCACCGATGTTCACGACGGCCCAGTGAGCGGTGCCGCCCGTGTGCACGAGCACGACTCCCGCGGCTGTCGTCCCCATGCCGGCCCGCGAGGAGTCCTCGACGACGGCTGCGCGGATCCGCCGGTTGGCGACCTCGAGACGCTGCCGGACCTCCTCGGGGTGGATGTCGGTCCGTCCCACGAGGTCACGGAAGGCGTCGACGACGATGCCGCTGGCGACCTCGCCCGCCGCGTGCCCGCCCATGCCATCGGCGACGACGTACACGCCGCCCTCGGCGATGAGCGCATCCTCGTTGCCGCTGCGGACACGACCGACGTGCGTCCTGGATCCGACGGTCAGCGACATGCCCTGACCCTCTCCCGACGCGAGGGCAGCCGTCAACGCGAGACCCTCACCGACACCAGGACGTCGTGCAGCGACTGGTAGGCCCGCATGACGTCGCCACCCCCGACCGCGCCGACGACGTGGACGAGGTCGAGGAAGGTGCCGCGCTCCCACCCGGCGATGAGGTGGGCCTGGAGCAGCTGCCCGATGTCCGGGTCGACCCACGAGACGTTGACCCCCAGCCACGGCACCCCACCGATGGTCAGCCGGAAGGGCTCGTCGACGACCCCGGAGGCCTGCCCGCCGCCATGAACGATCCCGCCACCCGCAGCGGCGCTAGGCCCTCCCGCAGGTCGAGCTCGACGGACGGAGGCCCGGGGAAGGCCTCGCTCGGGTAGGTGATGGTGCGCATGGGGGTCGATCGGTCCTTGCTCCGGTCGGGGGTGGATCAGGGGTTGATCCGTAGCGTCTTCATGATCGAGCGGATGAGGTCGACCTCCGTACCGGCCCGGGCGCCGGCGCCGCTGCCGGTGAGCTGGATGACGGCGAGCACCGACCCCTGGGGTTGGGCGGCGAAGAGGTGGACCTGGACGATCGTCCCGGCGTTCTCGTCGACGATGCTTGTCGCCGCACCGAAGAAGGTCGTCCCGTCGATCTCCGTCTCGAAGGTCTGCCCGAGCTCTCCCCCCTTCGCCTCGGCGTCGGCCTTGAGGTCGGCCACGGCCTTCTCCGGACCGAAGTCCCCGCCGCGGTGGTAGTGGCGGGCGACGATGTTCGTGAGGAACGACCCGTCGGTGCGCTCAGGCTCGCGGATCGCGAAGAGCGTCTCCGGCGCCCACACCTGCTCCCAGGTGTCGGGCATCTCGATGGTCAGGGGCGGCGGCCCCGGGACGACCGGGCTCGGGTAGGTGACAAGCGGCATGGTGGTGCTCCTTCAGGTCGTCAGCGGTCAGAATAGGTCGGGCAGCATGTCGAGAGCTTCCTTGGGGCTGAAGCTGATGTCGAACTTCACGCCGCCGCCGATACCGAGGGTGGCGCCGATGTCGACCGACACGTCGACCTTCTCCATGCTGATCTCGGCGTCGATGTCGGCGTGCGCACCGACCCCGACGGACAGCTCACCGCCCGCGGTGACCTCGGCGGGGCCGACCTTGCCCGTGACGTCACCCTCCATCTTGGCGCCGGCGAACGCCTCGGCGTTGACGCCGACCTTCGCGCCGCCGGGACCGATCGAGGCCTCGCCACCGACCTTGGCCTCGGCACCGGCGTACGCGGAGCCGCTGCCCTTGGCGCTCATGCCGTTCCACTCCCCGGACTGGAACTGACCGGAGGCCCGGGCGAGGTTCCCGCCCGCTGCCACGGTGGCGCTCGCGCTCGCCCCGGTGGGGCCGATGCCGGCCTCGGCGTTGGCCTCCGTGCGGGCAGAGAGGGCTTCGACGCGCACACCGTTCTTGTCGTCGCCCCACTGCTTGCTCGCGAGCGCGCCCTCCCACTCGGCGCCGGTCTCGGCCTTGACGAGGTCGTTCTTGATCTCCCCGCTGACGTTGTGCCGGTCGGCCCAGTCGCTGGCCTGGCCGGGCACCTGGGCAAGCGAACCCTCCTGGTTCCACGGCCGCGCGTCGTCCATCTTCCACCGGGTATAGGCGGTGTCGTGGTTCCGGCTCCAGTCGTGCGTCGCGCCCTGACGCTGCTGCCAGCCATCTCGCTCGGAGTAGACCCGGCTGCTGCGCTCGGTCCCGCCCGGTCCGTCCTTGTTCTCCCACCTGCCCGAGCCGTAGTCGACGCCGACCGGGTTGCCGTCCTTGTCGAACCGGATCGCGGTGCCCTGGGGGTAGACCTTGCCCGACGTGTCCTCGTACCAGACGTTGCCGTCCTTGTCGGTGATCATCGTCCCGCCGTCGGACAGCGGGGTGCGGGTGTTGCCCGAGTCGTACGGGTTGCCCGGGGACTCCGAGTGGCCCGGGTCGATCTGCGGCTCGGGCGTCTTCTTGTCGTCGCCCCCGGTGGCGCTGGAGGTGGACCCCGACGACCCGTCACCGGCGGTCGGGCTCCCTCCCTCGGTGCCCCCTTCGTAGTCCTCGCTCACGCCCTCCTGGCCATCGGCCTGCCGGTGCAGCTCGCGCGAGGTCGACCGCAGGTCCTCGGAGATCCGCGACAGGGCCGTCTTCGTCGACCCGTCCCACGTCGACTTGAAGGAGACGAAGTCGTTGCCCTCCCACATGCTCTCGAGCTTGCCGATCGCGCGGGTGGCCTGGGAGACGAGCGAGTCGACGTCACCGGCGTACCGGCTCAGCTCGCGTGCGGACGCCCGAACGGCACGGACATCCATGCCTTGCTGCACACTCATCGGTTCCCCCTGGTCGGTCTGGGCGTTGGGCTGCTGGTCAGCCTATGGACGGACGGGCGCCACGACCATGGGGAGGACTCCCCATGGGGGAGCGTCGCCGGTCCGGGCGAGTCACTCCGGCGGGTCGCCGACGTAGATCCTCACCTTGAGGTGGTCCTCGCCGACCTCCAGGCAGTCGGCGAAGCCCTTCCCCACCGGGATGGTCTCGCCCTGCGTGCAGCTGAAGTCCTGCCCCATGACGGAGAAGGACGCGACGCCACCCTCGACCTGCTGGAA
>JBHWMJ010000057.1:0-3927 GCA_043423105.1 Marihabitans sp. | reverse complement strand
AGCTCCTCGAGGCCCATGTCGCGTTCGAGGTCGCACGGTGGAGCGGCGAACGCCTCGACGAGACCGTGGCAGAGCACGCCGGGGCGGTTCGCCGGTGGCTCGACGGGGTCACCGTCGCTGAGGTCGCACCCGCCGAGGCGACCGCCGGCACCCTCGGGCGGGTCGTCGCGGGACTCGACCTGAGCGACGCGCTGCTCGAGGCCGCCGCCGACGTCGTCGCGGCGGGTCACGAGGTGCTGACGACCTTCGACGCCCCGGTGGCCGAGCTCGTCGACGGCGCCGACTACGACGCCCTCGTCGGGCTGCTCGCCGACGATCGCTCGGTCCGCGACGCGGTCATCGCCGCGGTCACAGCGAGCAAGGGCTACCGCAAGCTCGTGTCGCACGTGCTCTACCAGGGGGTCAAGGGCTACCTCCTCACCGAGAACGTCGTCGCCCGCAAGCTCCCCGGCGCCTCGACCCTCGTGAAGTTCGGCCAGAAGACGATGAGCGCCGCCGCGCCCAACCTCGAGGCCGGCGTCGACCGCCGGCTCACCGCCTTCGTCGAGGCCAACCTCAGCGAGACCCTGCGGGAGAGCCGCCGCTACCTCGAGGCGACCCTCACCCCCGATCTGCTCGCCGAGATGGCCGACGAGGTGTGGACGACCCTCGCCGACCGGCCGGTCGGGGAGATCGTCGGCGTCGCCGAGCCGGAGGGAACCCGTGCGGTCGTCGTCGCCCTCGGGCCGGTGGTCCGCCGCTGGCAGGACGAAGGGGTGATCGCTGAGGTCGTCGAGTCGGTCGCCCTCGAGGCGCTCAAGGAGCACGCGGACCGGTCGGTCGGCGAGCTCCTCGAGGAGTGGGGCGTCGAGCTGGAGACCGTCGTCGCCGATGTCCTCGAGATCCTCCGTCCCGGTCTGGAGCACGCCCGGACCAGCGGGCTGCTCGAGGAACGGGTCCGGGCACATCTGGAGCCCTTCTACGTCTCGCTGCCCTCGATCCTCGAGGCGGTGCCGGCGGCGAAGCCTTCGAGGAAGAAGGCAGCGGCTCGGAAGGAGACCCGCCGGACGGCGGAGAAGATCTGAGCCGCAGGTCGCTGAGTGTGCATGGATCGCCGTCTCACGGCTGTTGGCACGTAATATCCGCGGCTGCGACCGCTGGACAGCGATCTGTGCACGCTGGAGGTCAGGGACCGTCTCTCACTCGGTGGAGGCGAGGGGACTCGAACCCCTAACCCCCTGCTTGCAAAGCAGGTGCGCTACCAATTGCGCCACGCCCCCGAGGGCTCTTCAGTTGTCGCTGGTATCAGACCCGAGAGTCCGTCGCGGCGGCCCACACGTCCTTCGGCGGAGCCGGGTCCGCGGCCCGCGCCCGACCAGCGTTGGCCGCGGCGTAGAGGTCCTTCTCCGACCGCTGCTGCTCGAGCTTGCGCTGGACGTAGACAGCACCGGCGGCGGCAGCGGCGAGAGCGAGGATCTTCTTCATCGTGACCTCCGAAGGATCGCCGGCGGCGAAGGGGGAGTGGGTGGGCCTAAGAGGACTTGAACCTCTGACCTCTTCCTTATCAGGGAAGCGCTCTAACCGTCTGAGCTATAGGCCCGCGCGCGTCACCAGGTCTCGAGGCTCAGGCCCGGGGGCCTTCGCACCTCGACCAGCGTGGTGCTGACGCGACGCCCGAGATTACCTCATGGCAGCGGGGGCCACCAAAACGCAGCAGTCACGACCCTTCGAGGCTCGTCGCAGAGCTCGTCGCACCTCAGGGGGCGTGTCCGCTCAGTCGTCGGTCAGCGTGAGGTGCAGACCACCGACGAGGCTCGCGACGATGTTGTAGAGGAAGGCCCCCAGCGTCGCGAGCGCCGTGAGCAGGATGACGTCGACGACCGCGATGACGATGGACAGCGAGACCACTCGGCCGAAGCCGAGGAAGTCCATGATGTCGAACTCCTGCCCGGAACCATCACCGATGATCTGGCTCGCGAGGCTGTTGACCGAGTCGAAGACCCCCATCGCCGAGAGCAGGCTCCACAGCACCGCGCTCATGACGACCATCGCGATGCCGAGCGCGACGGACAGGAGGAAGCCGACCTTCATCGCCGACCACGGGTCGACGCGCGAGACCATGAGCTTGACGCGCCGCCCGCCCCGCGGGGCACGGGAGGCCGCCGGCCGGGCCGTGGACGGCCCCTTCGCCGCGTCGGCCTCACGGGAGGCCTGCATCACCGTCGTGTCGCTCACTCGTCACCTCCGGGGACGTCCGTCCCACCATCTGTCGTCGCCTCCGGCGCGGGCGCCTCACCCGCACCCTCGGCGGGTGCAGGGTCAGACGCTACCGCGTCACCCTCCTGCGCGGCCTCGACCTCGTCCGCGACACCCCGGTCGACGTTGCGGGCGACCGCGACGATCGCGTCACCCTTGCGCGGGGTGGCGAAGGAGACCCCCATCGTGTTGCGGCCTGTCCGGCTCACCTCTGCGACGGCCGAGCGGACGATGTTGCCCTTCTCCATGACGACCATGACCTCGTCGCCCTCGTCGACGGTCAGGGCGCCGACGAGCTGGCCGCCCTTGCCGGACTTGGCCGCCATGACGCCGAGGGTGCCGCGCCCCTTCGCCGTCCACTCCGAGACAGCGGTGCGCTTGGCGACGCCGTTCTCGAAGACGACGAAGACGTCCGGGTCGGTCCCGGCCTCGATGACCTGCATCGAGAGCAGGGAGTCGCCGTCGCGGAACTTCATGCCGGTCACGCCGCTCGTGCCGCGACCCATCGGTCGCAGCTGGGCGTCCGTGGCGTGGAAGCGCACCGACATCGCGTTGCGCGAGACGAGCAGCAGGTCGTCCTCGGCCGAGACGAGCCCCGCCGAGACGAGCTCGTCCCCGTCGCGCAGGTTGATCGCGATGAGGCCGCCCGAGCGGGGGGAGTCGTACTCGGTGAGGCGCGTCTTCTTCGTCAGCCCGTTGCGGGTCGCGAGGACGAGGTAGGGCGCGGCGTCGTAGTCCTTGATCGCCATGACCGCCGCGATCTTCTCCTCCGGCTGGAAGGCGAGGAGGTTCGCGACGTGCTGGCCCTTGCCGTCTCGGCTCGCGTCGGGCAGCTCGTAGGCCTTCGCCCGGTAGACCCGGCCGAAGTTCGTGAAGAAGAGCAGCCAGTGGTGCGAGGTCGTCGTCCCGAAGTGCTCGACGACGTCCTCGCCGCGCAGGGTCGCGCCGCGCACGCCCTTGCCGCCACGACGCTGCGAGCGGTACTCGCTGACCTTGACCCGCTTGGCGTAGCCGCCCCGGGTGATCGTCACGACGACGTCCTCCTCGGGGATGAGGTCCTCCATCGCGACGTCCCCGTCGAAGGGCATGATCCGCGAGCGCCGGTCGTCGCCGTACTTGTCGACGATCTCCTGCAGCTCCTCGGAGATGATGCTCCGCTGCCGCTCGGGCCGGGCGAGGATGTCGTTGTAGTCGACGATCTGCGCCTCGAGGGCGTCGTGCTCGTCGATGATCTTCTGCCGCTCGAGGGCCGCGAGGCGCCGCAGCTGCATCTCGAGGATCGCGCGCGCCTGCTCCTCGTCGATGTCGAGGAGCTCGATGAGCCCGTCACGGGCCGCCTCGACGGTCCGTGAGGCGCGGATGAGCGCGATGACCCCGTCGAGCATGTCGAGGGCCTTGAGCAGACCACGCAGGATGTGGATGGCCGCCTCGGCCTTGGCCAGCCGCCACTTCGTCCGCCGGACGATGACCTCGACCTGGTGCTCCACCCAGTACCGGATGAAGGCCGAGATCGGCAGGGTGCGCGGCACGCCGTCGACGAGCGCCAGCATGTTGGCGCCGAAGTTCTGCTGCAGCTGGGTGTGCTTGTAGAGGTTGTTGAGCACGACCTTGGCGATCGCGTCGCGGCGCAGCACGATGACGAGGCGCTGGCCGGTGCGGCCGGAGGTCTCGTCGCGGATGTCGGCGATGCCG
>JBHWMJ010000050.1:0-22594 GCA_043423105.1 Marihabitans sp. | reverse complement strand
GAACTCATCGACATCGCGGGGATGGGTGAGAAGCCGGCGACGCGGTCGGGTCCGTACTTCTTGATCGTGTGCACGTGCGCGGCGGCGATCATCTCCGTCGCCTCGTCCCACGACGCGCGGACCAGGCCGCCCTTGCCGCGCGCGGACTTGTAGCGCTTCGCCTTCTCCGGGTCCTGGACGATCGAGCCCCAGGCGATCACCGGGTCGCCGTACTGCTCCTTCGCCTCGCGGAACATGTCCAGCAGCACGCCACGGACGTACGGGTGCCGCACGCGGGTGGGGCTGTAGGTGTACCAGGAAAAAGCAGCGCCCCGAGGACAGCCGCGGGGCTCGTACTCGGGGCGGTCGGCGCCGGCGCTCGGGTAGTCGGTCTGCTGCGCCTCCCAGGTGATGATCCCGTCCTTGACGTAGACCTTCCAGGAGCACGACCCGGTGCAGTTCACCCCGTGGGTGGAGCGGACGACCTTGTCGTGGCTCCAGCGGTCACGGTAGAAGGAGTCCCCGCTGCGCCCGCCCTTGAGGCTGAGGGTGCGCTGGTCGTCCGAGACGTCGCCGCGGGTGAAGAACCTCCTCGTCCCCACGAGCGCTTCGGTGAGTGAAGCGCCCGGTCCCCCGGTGGTTGGGCTGGTCTGCTCGCTCGTGGGCACAAAAACTCCTCGTCGATGGGCTGCGGCTCCACCAGCCAAACCCGGAATCGACGACGGGGCCAAGGACCTTGGTCCTCTCCTTCACCCCGTTGCCTTCGAATTCCGTAGGTCGGGACCAAAGGCCCTGTGTCCCAACGAATCCGCTGCTTAGCGTCGTCAGGGTCGGGGGTCGATCGCCACCGTCTGTCTCACATCTGGAGGAGTAGCGACCGTGCCGGAACAACGGCCCGCCCACGACGCGACCGATCGCCGCGCAGCCCGCCGAGTCCTCATCATGTCGACCATCGCGTTCACCGTGATGTTCGCGGTGTGGCTCATGTTCGGAATCCTCGGCATCCCGATCCGTGACGAGTTCGGTCTCACCGACGTGCAGCTCTCCTGGCTCAGCGCCGTCGCCGTCCTCAACGGCTCGATGTGGCGCCTCCCGGCAGGGATGATCACCGACCGGATCGGTGGCCGCAAGGTGTTCGCGGCGATGCTCGCGTTCACGGCCGTACCGGCATACCTCGTCTCCCGCGCAGAGAGCTACGGCCTGCTCCTCGTCCTGGCCTTCCTCGTCGGCTTCGCCGGCAACTCCTTCAGCGCCGGCGTCTCGTGGAACTCCGCGTGGACGCCGCGCGAGCGCCAGGGCTTCGCGCTCGGGGTCTTCGGTGCCGGCAACGTCGGCGCGTCGGTGACGAAGTTCATCGGCCCGGCCCTCATCACCGGCACCGCGGGCGCCACCTACTTCGGCGTCGTCCAGGGCGGCTGGCGGATCGTCCCGGTCCTGTATGCCGTCCTCCTCCTCGTCCTGGCCGTCCTCGTCCTCGTGGTCACCCCCGCCCAGGACCGCAAGCCCGGCCACGGCAGGCCGCTGCGGGAGCAGCTGCGCCCCCTGCGCGAGATGCGGGTGTGGCGGTTCAGCCTCTACTACGTGGCCGTCTTCGGCGCCTACGTCGCCCTGTCGGCCTGGCTGCCGAAGTACTACGTCGACAACTTCGACGTGAGCCTGTCGACGGCGGCGCTGCTCACAGCGACGTTCATCTTCCCGGCCTCGCTCCTCCGGCCGGTCGGCGGCTGGTTCTCCGACCGCTGGGGCGCCCGACGCGCGATGTACTGGACGTTCGGCGTGATGATGGCCTCGACGCTCTTCCTGTCGATGCCCGGCGGCCACATCGTGCTCCAGACCCGCGACGGGGCCAAGGACGTCCTCCCCTACGAGATCGGCATCTGGCCCTTCGCCATCGCGGTCTTCGTCCTCGGCTGCGCGATGGGCATCGGCAAGGCCGCCGTGTACAAGCACATCCCCGAGTACTTCCCCGACAACGTCGGCTCGGTCGGGGGCCTCGTCGGGATGCTCGGTGGGCTCGGCGGCTTCTTCCTCCCGCTGCTCTTCGCCTACACCAAGGAGTGGAGCGGCTTCCCGACGAGCACCTTCTTCGTCGTCTTCCTGCTCACCGCCGTGTGCTTCATCTGGATGCACTGGACGGTCGTGCGGATGCTCCATCGCGAGTCGCCCGATCTCGCGGACCACTTCGAGGCGCCCACACCCGTGGCCTCCCGAGCGTGACCCCCCTTCGCCCGAACGAAATGAGAGACCGACCATGAGCAGCACCCCGCAGGCAACCCGCTCAGGCGGTGAGTGGCTCGAGTCCTGGGACCCGGAGAACGAGGCGACCTGGGACAGCGGGCTGGCCTGGAAGACCCTCTGGATCACGACCTTCTGCCTGACCCTCGCCTTCGTCGCGTGGTTCCTGCCGAGCGCGATCATCCCCAAGCTCAACGCCCTCGGCTACGAGTTCACCAAGAGCCAGCTGTACTGGATGGCCGCGATGCCGGGCCTGTCGGCCGGTCTCCTCCGGCTCGTGTGGATGGTCCTGCCCCCGATCATGGGCACGCGCAAGATGGTCTCGCTCACGACCCTCCTGCTCATCGCCTCGACCCTCGGCTGGGGCGTGCGGGTCCAGAGCCCCACCGCCCCGTACTGGGAGCTCATGGTCCTCGCCTTCCTCGCCGGCATCGGTGGCGGCGCCTTCTCCGGCTTCATGCCGAGCACGAGCTACTTCTTCCCGAGGAGCAAGCAGGGCACGGCGCTCGGGCTCCAGGCCGGCCTCGGCAACTTCGGCGTCTCGCTCGTCCAGCTCCTCACCCCCTACCTCATCGCGATCTCCGCGCTCGCGGTCTTCGGGGGCAGCCAGGTGCTCTCCCAGCCGGGGCAGGAGCCGCAGGACGTCTGGTACCAGAACGCCGCCTTCGTGTGGATCCCGCTCATGGTCATCGGCGCGATCCTCGCGTGGACGATGCTCAAGTCGGTGCCGATCCAGGCGAACATCAAGCAGCAGTTCGACATCTTCTCCAACCAGGACACCTGGTGGATGACGCTGCTCTACATCATGACCTTCGGCACCTTCGCCGGCCTGTCCGCCCAGTTCGGTCTGCTCATGGCCAACCTCTACGGCATCGGCAACGCCGACATCGTCTCGGGCACGGGCGCGGACGCGCAGGTGCTCGTCGAGGGCTACGAGGTGCCCGACGTCGTGAAGTACGTCTTCCTCGGCCCGCTCGTCGGCGCGGGTGCACGGGTCCTCTTCTCGCCGCTCACCGACCGCATGGGTGGCGCCATCTGGACGCTCGTCTCCGGCGTCGGCCTCATCGCCTCGATCGCCTTCACGATGACCGCCCTCACGCCGGACACCTCGTCGGCCGCCGCGCTGGAGAGCGGCTTCACGAAGTTCCTCTGGGGCATGCTCGCGATCTTCCTCTTCAGCGGCATCGGCAACGCCTCGACGTTCAAGCAGATGCCGATGATCTTCGAGCGCCGCCAGGCCGGTGGGGTCATCGGCTGGACCGCCGCGATCGCCGCCTTCGGCCCGTTCTTCTTCGGCGTCGGCGTGACGACCTTCGGTGCGGTCGCCTTCTTCGGCATCGGTGTCGCCTGGGCGGTCATGTGCGTGGCCCTCACGTGGTGGCGCTACGCGCGCCCCGGGGCGCCGAAGCCCAGCTGACGAGGGGCGATACGGGCGAAGGGGGGATGTCGGGCTAGGCTCGGCATCCCCCCTTCGCCTGTCGTCACCGACCACTGAGGAGACCTGTGGAGATCTGGCCCGGCACGCCCTACCCCCTGGGCGCCACGTACGACGGCTCCGGCGTCAACTTCGCCGTCTTCTCCGAGGTCGCCGACCGCGTCGAGCTGTGCCTCATCGACGACGAGGGCACCGAGTCGCGCGTCGAGCTCACCGAGGTCGACGCCTTCGTCTGGCACTGCTACCTGCCCGGCATCCAGCCCGGCCAGCTCTACGGCTACCGGGTGCACGGCCCCTTCGACCCCGAGGCGGGCCACCGCTGCGACCCGACGAAGCCGCTCCTCGACCCCTACGCCAAGGCGATCGACGGCCAGATCCAGAACGACCAGGCGATCTTCTCCTACGACTTCGCCGACCCGAGCCGACGCAACGAGCAGGACAGCCTCGGCAAGACGATGCTCTCCGTCGTCATCAACCCCTTCTTCGACTGGGGCCACGACCGCCCGCCGCGGCACGAGTACCACGACAGCGTCATCTACGAGGCGCACGTCAAGGGCCTGACGATGACCCACCCGGAGGTGCCCGAGGAGATCCGCGGTACCTACGCGGCGATCGCCCATCCCGCGATCATCGAGCACCTCCAGCAGCTGGGGATCACCGCGATCGAGCTGCTGCCCGTCCACCAGTTCGTCCAGGACACCTCGCTCCAGGAGCAGGGCCTGACGAACTACTGGGGCTACAACACCATCGGCTTCCTCGCGCCGCACAACGCGTACGCCTCCGGCGGCCGGGGCCAGCAGGTCACCGAGTTCAAGACGATGGTCAAGGCGCTGCACGAGGCCGACATCGAGGTCATCCTCGACGTCGTCTACAACCACACCGCCGAGGGCAACCACATGGGCCCGACGCTCGCCTTCCGCGGGCTCGACAACGCGAGCTACTACCGGCTCGTCGACGAGCAGAAGGACCACTACTACGACACGACGGGCACGGGCAACAGCCTGCTCATGCGCAACCCGCACGTGCTCCAGCTCATCATGGACAGCCTGCGGTACTGGGTCACCGAGATGCACGTCGACGGCTTCCGCTTCGACCTCGCGGCGACCCTGGCCCGGCAGTTCCACGAGGTCGACAAGCTCTCCGCGTTCTTCGACCTCATCCAGCAGGACCCGATCATCAGCCAGGTCAAGCTCATCGCCGAGCCGTGGGACATCGGTGACGGTGGCTACCAGGTCGGCAACTTCCCGCCGCTGTGGACGGAATGGAACGGCAAGTACCGCGACACCGTCCGCGACTACTGGCGCGGCGAGGGCGCCACCCTCGGTGAGTTCGCCTCCCGGATCACCGGCAGCTCCGACCTGTACGCGCACTCCGGTCGGCGCCCCTTCGCCTCGATCAACTTCGTCATCGCCCACGACGGCTTCACGCTGCGCGACCTCGTCTCCTACAACGAGAAGCACAACGAGGCCAACGGCGAGGACAACCGCGACGGCGAGAGCCACAACCGATCGTGGAACTGCGGTGTCGAAGGACCGACCGACGACCCGGAGATCCTCGCGCTGCGTGCCCGCCAGCAGCGCAACCTCATCGCGACCCTGCTGCTCAGTCAGGGCGTGCCGATGCTCGCCCACGGTGACGAGATCAGCCGGACCCAGGGGGGCAACAACAACGTCTACTGCCAGGACAACGAGATCGCCTGGGTCGACTGGGACCTCGACGTCCCGGAGCGGCAGCTGCTCGAGTTCACGCGCGCGGTCGTCGCGCTGCGCCGGGACCACCCGGTCTTCCGTCGGCGTCGTTTCTTCGCCGGCCGCGCGGACCATGGTGGTGAGAGCGAGCGCCGAGACATCGAGTGGTTCCGCCCCGACGGCGGGCACATGGGCGAGGTCGAGTGGGGCGACGGCAACGCCAGCGCGTTGATGGTCTACCTCAACGGTCAGGCCATCGAGGAGCCGGACGAGCGCGGCCGTCGCCTCGTCGACGACGACTTCCTCCTGCTCTTCAACGCCTGGCACGACTCTGTGGACTTCGTCCTGCCGGGGTCGGCCTACGGGGACAGCTGGGAGTGCTGCGTCGACACGGCCGCCGAGGTGGTCGACGACACCGAGCACGGCGCGGGCTCGACCCTGACGCTCAGCGGTCGCAGCGTCGTCGTCCTGCGGCACCGCCGCTCGGCTCCGGTGGGCTCACCGGGTGCAAGCACGACGACCTGAGCCGCGTTCGGCGGTCTCGAGGCTCACGCCCGAGCGGGCGTCTCGCACCTCGTCCACCAGATCGTTGATGGTCGAGGTGCGAGGACCCTCGGGATCTCAGTCTCGGTAGTACCCCGCCAGGCGACCCGGCGCTCCCGCGACGGCGTCTGCCAACCAGCGACGCTGCGCCTCCTGCACGCTCGGCCACTCGTGGTCCGTGATCGAGAACCACGTCGTGTCGCGGTTGCGGCCCTTGTAGACCACGGCCTGCCGGAAGGTGCCCTCCTCGACGAAGCCGAGCCGGGCGGCCGCGCGGCGGGAGGGTGCGTTGAGCGAGTCGCACTTCCACTCGTAGCGGCGGTAGCCCTCGGCGAAGGCGTGCTCGGCCATGAGGTGCATCGCCTCGGTCGCGGCGGTCGTCCGCTGCAGGGCGGGGGAGTAGAGGATGTTGCCGACCTCGATCGAGCCGTTCTGGGGGTCGGTGCGCAGGTAGCTCGCCATCCCGACGGCGCCACCGTCGACGACGATGGCCAGCGGCCACGACGACGGCGCTGCGAGGGCGTCGGCGATGACGGCGCGCATGGCCTCGAGGTCGGCCGGGGGCTCCGCCATGAGGTAGGTGAAGAGACCCGGGTCGCACCGGGGCCCGCCGATGGCCTCGAAGAGCTCCTCCGCGTCGGCGAGCGCGAGCGGCCGGAGGAGGACCGTGCTCCCGTCGAGGGCCCTCGGGCGCGCGGGGGCCGGCGGGACCCAGTCCGGCAGGAGCCGTCCGAGTGGCTGGCCCGGCGGCCCGGGCGCGCCCCCGTGGTCAGCCATCGGTCTTCACCCGCATCATTCCCTCCTGGGCCACCGACGCGACGAGGGCGCCGTCCTCGGTGAAGAACCGACCGGTGGAGAGCCCGCGCCCCGACTGGGCCGAGGGCGAGGTCTGGTCGTAGAGCAGCCAGCGGGTGGGGTCGACGGGGCGGTGGAACCACATCGCGTGGTCGAGGCTCGCGGGACGGAGCCGCCGGTCGGACCAGGCGAGGCCGTGCCGGCGCAGGATCGGCTCGAGGAGGGAGAAGTCGGAGAGGAAGGCGAGCACGGCGCAGGCGAGGAAGGGGTCGGTCATCGGCTCGGCGATCGCCCGGACCCACACCCGCTGGGCCGCCACCTGCTCGGCGCCCGGCCGGAAGTGGACGTCTCCGTCGGGGTAGCGGTGGTCGAAGGGCCGCTCGGCGAGCCTTACGGCCATGGGGTCGTCGAAGGCGTCGTAGAAGGAGTTCTGCGAGGTGAGCGTCTCGGGTGCGGGGACCTCCGGCATGGGGTCCTGGTGGTCCAGACCACCCGCGGGGTCCTGGAAGGAGGCGGTGAGGGAGAGGATCGGGCGACTGTGCTGGATCGCGTGCACACGACGGGTGGCAAAGGAGCGCCCGTCACGCATCCGCTCGACGGCGAACCGGATGGGCAGGCTGTCGTCACCCGGTCGCATGAAGTACGCGTGGAGCGAGTGCGGGAGTCGCTGCGGGGTCTCCTCGCGGATGGTCAGGCTCGCCGCGGTCAGCGCCTGGGCGAGGACCTGCCCGCCGAAGGTGCGGTTGTGCACCTGCTTGATGCTTGCGCCCTCGAAGACGTCGGCGCCGTCGGTGCCGATGCTCGTCGGCTGGTCGCTCTCGATACCGGTGACCGCGATCTGGGCCTGCCCGAGCGGGGTGAGGGTGAGCACGTCGAGGAGCTCGCGCATCTTCGAGGCCTGACGCTCGGCGAGGGGGGGCTGGTCGCTCAACGATGATCCTTCGGACGCGGGTGCCGGGGGCAGGTCGAGACTAGGCGATGAGCGGGGTGGCGGGCTGACGGGTGGAGCCGGGCGATGCCTCGAGGGAGTCCCACGCGAGCGCCATCCGACGCACCGCCTCGTGCAGGACCGGCTCGGGCAGGGTGAAGGGGAGGCGCAGGTGGCGCTCGAGCCCTGGCTCGGGCGCGAAGCGAGGGCCGGGCGCGAGGAGCACGCCGTGAGTCTCGGCGGACAGGACGAAGGCGGTCGACACGGGCGCGGGGAGGGTGAGCCAGAGGCAGAACCCCCCTGCGGGGAGGGTGAAGCGCCACTCGGGCAGGTGCTCGTGGAGGGCGGTGGCGAGGACATCGCGACGGGAGCGGGCGAGCGCCGCACGGTGGGCGCTGATCTCGGTGTCGTCGGCGAGCAGCTCGAGCAGGGCGAGCTGCTCGAGCACGGGCGAGCCGAGGTCGAGGGTGGTCCGTGCGGCAACGAGAGCCCCCATGAGCTCGGCGGGAGCGCGCACCCAGCCGATCCGCAGCCCGGACCAGTGGCTCTTGCTCGCCCCGCCGATGGTCACCGTCCGACGGTGGTAGGCGGCGAAGGGGGCCGGCATCCCGGTCGCTGGGGGGTCGATGGAGGTCTCGGCGAGGGTCTCGTCGACGACGGCGAGCATCCGGTGGCGGGTGAGCGCCCGGCCCAGGTGGGCACGCTCGTCGTCGGCCATGAGCAGCCCGGTGGGATTCTGGTGGTCGGGCAGGAGGAGGGCCGCGCCCGGACCGACGCGACCGGCAGCGTCGCGCATCGCCGCGCTCCAGGCGTCGAGGTCCCAGCCCTCGTCGAGCGGCATCGCGACGAGGCGCGCCCCGTCGGCGCGAAGGGACTCGGTGCCGTTGGGGTAGACCGGGCTGTCGACGAGCACCCGTGTGCCGTGCTGCAGGTGGGCGCGCGCCGTGAGCGCATGGGCACCGATCGCGCCGCTGGTGATCATCACCTCGTCGGTGCTCGTCGGCAGTCCGCGCTCGGTGTAGCGCGCGGCGATCGCCTCGCGTAGCGCGGGGACGCCGAGGGGGTAGTAGCCCGACCCCTGGAGGTAGATCGGCCAGCGGGTCAGGGCACGCTCGTAGGCGGCCATCATCTGCGCTGGCGGCGGCAGGACGGCGCACGTGAGATCGATGAGGGTGCCCCTGCCGTGGTCTGCCTCGTCGCTCGTCGGCAGCAGCGCCCCGCGCCCGTCACGGGAGGCGGCGTCGGGGAGGTCGGTCACCGTGCCCGAGCCTCGCCGGGACCGGGCGTACCCGCCCTCGACAAGAACGGCGTAGGCGCGGGTCACGGTGGCTCGGCTCACCCCGAGCGCATCCGCGAGGCTGCGCTCGCTGGGCAGGCGGGTGCCTGCGGGGACCCGGCCGTCGTCGACGAGGAGCCGCATCGCTGCGGCGAGCGACCGGTAGGCGGGCGGCCGACGCGGGGCGTCGCCGAGGAGCTGGGCGAGCCGATGGGTCGCGATCGTCCGAGCCATGCGAGCCACTTTGTCATGACTGGCTCTTCTCCGGGAAGGGGTGCGGGGCGCACCATCGACCCATGCGACAGCGACTCCTCACGGCTACGCGACGCAACGTCCCCCTTGAGGTGATGACCCCCGCGGAGCAGATCAGGGCGGGCCGTACCGGGCGTCGGCTGAGCCAGCTCTTCGTCGGGCTGTGGCTCTACGGGGTGGCGATGGCGATGCTCGTGCGCAGCGAGCTCGGCCTCGACCCCTGGGACGTCTTCCACGACGGCGTCCGGAAGATCACCGGGCTCTCCTTCGGCACCGTCGTTATCCTCACCGGCGTCGCGGTGCTCGCCCTGTGGTGGCCGCTGCGGCAGTGGCCCGGGCTGGGCACGGTAGCGAACACCCTCGTCATCGGCCTGGCGACGGACGCGACCCTTGCGGTGCTCACGACCCCGGGGGGCGCCGGGTGGCGCTGGGTCCTCCTGCTCGGCGGGATCGTCCTCAACGGCCTGGCCGGGGCGCTGTACATCGGCAGCCAGTACGGTCCGGGCCCGCGCGACGGCCTGATGACCGGGATCGCGCGCCGGACCGGTCTCTCCATCCGGCTCGTGCGGACCGGCCTCGAGCTGACGGTCCTCGCGCTGGGCTGGCTCCTCGGCGGGGTCGTCGGCCTCGGCACAGTCCTCTACGCGCTGCTCATCGGGCCGACGATCCAGCTCTTCCTGCCGATGGTCACCGTCGACCTCTCGTGCCGACGGCGCGGTGCAGCGTCAGCCAGCGACACCGAGGGCCAGCGGCAGGACGGCGGGGGCGCCGGCGAGGCGGAGCAGGCGCCCCGCCACGGTGAGGCTCCAGCGCGAGTGGATGATGTCGTCGACAAGGAGGACCGGCCCGTCGGCTGCGGCCAGCTCTGAGGCCAGCTCAGGACCGACGGCGAAGCGGTCCCACACCCCGGCGAGTCGGAAGGCCGAGTTGCCGCCTGGCTCGCCGACCGGGCCGCCGTCGACGAGGTCGAGGGTGCCGAGGAGCGGGAGCCGCCCGATCTGCGCGATCTGAGCGGCGACCGACTCGACGAGCTGCGGGTGCGAGCGTGAGGGCATCGCGACGACACCCACCGGGCGCTGCGCCCAGGGCCAGCCGGCGAGCACCTCGACGAGCGCTCGCATCATCCCCTCGGGGACGGGGGCGTCGTCGCCGGAGGTGACCTCGCGGACCTGCGGCCCCCAGCCGAGGTCCGTCGTCCGAGCGAGAGCGCGCCCCTCCTCGACCTGCTCGTCGGCGGCGATCCGGCCCTTGACCTCGACCCCGAGACGAGGCATCCCGGTCGGCCACGACACCCGTGGGTCGAGCGGGATGCCCGGCCGGTGCAGCGCCTGATGGGCAGCGTTGCGCGCCTGGTCGGCCACACCCGCGGGCACCCAGCCAGGCGCACAGACGTCGCACCGCCCGCACGGCTCGGCACCGGGGTCGTCGAGACATTCCTGGAGGTAGGCCATGCGGCAGGTCGTGAGCGCGACGTAGCGACGCATCGCCTCCTGCTCGTCGCGACGGGCCTGGTCGACCCGGGCGTACCGGTCGGTGTCGTACTCCCACGGCACGCCGGTGCTCACCCAGCCGCCCTGGACGCGGCTCACCGCCCCGTCGACGTCGAGCACCTTGAGGAGCAGCTCCAGACGGGTGCGCCGGATGTCCACCGCCGTCTCCAGCGCTGCGGTCGACATCGGTCGACCGGCCTCGGCAAGGGTGCGCAGGACCGTCTCCGCCTGGTCTTCCCGCGGCATGGAGGCGGAGGCGAAGTACGTCCAGATCGCGCTGTCGTCGTGGCCGGGCAGGAGGATGACGTCGGCCCGCTCCGTCGCACGGCCGGCTCGTCCGACCTGCTGGTAGTAGGCGACGGGGGAGGACGGTGCCCCGACGTGCACGACGAAACCGAGGTCGGGCTTGTCGAAGCCCATCCCCAAGGCGCTCGTCGCGACGAGCGCCTTGACCTCGTCGCGACGCAGCGCCTCCTCGAGCCGGGCTCGGTCCTCGGCATCGGTGCGACCGGTGTACGAGGCGACGCGGTGCCCGGCGTCGTTCAGGGCCCGGGCGACGTCCTCGGCGGCCGACACGGTGAGGGTGTAGATGATCCCGCTGCCCGGCAGCTCGCCGAGATGGGTGGTGAGCCACGCGAGATGCTCGTCCGGCCCGGCGACCGGCAGCACGCCCAGGCGCAGCGACCGCCGGGCCAGGGGCCCGCGGACGGTGAGCACCTCGTGGCCGCCTGCGCCGAGCTGCTCGGCGACGTCGGCCACGACGCGGGCGTTGGCCGTGGCGGTCGTGGCGAGCACCGGGGTGCCCTGCGGCAGTCGCGTGAGCAGGTCGGCGATGCGCCGGTAGTCGGGTCGGAAGTCGTGACCCCAGTCCGAGATGCAGTGCGCCTCGTCGACGACCACGAGGCCGCAGCGCCGCACGAGGTCGGGCAGCTGCTCCTCCCGGAAGCGTGGGTTGTTGAGCCGCTCAGGGCTGACGAGCAGGACGTCGATGGCGTCGTCCGTCAGCGCCTGACGGATCTCATCCCACTCCTGGGCGTTGGCCGAGCTCATCGAGACCGCCCGCACCCCGGCGCGCTCGGCCGCGGCGACCTGGTCGCGCATGAGCGCGATGAGGGGCGAGACGATGAGTGCCGGCCCCGCCCCCTTCGCCCGCATGAGAGAGGCCGCGACGAAGTAGACGGCCGACTTGCCCCAGCCCGTGCGCTGGACGACGAGGGCGCGCCGCCGGTGCTGGACGAGTGCTGCGATGGCCTCGAGCTGGCCGTCGCGGAAGTCGACGCCCTCGCGCCCGACGAGGCGCTCCAGCGATGCCCGGGCGGCGCTGGCGACCTCTGGGGAGACCGCCGGCGCCGGTGCCGCGTCCGCGACTACCGTGCCGGGTGTGCCGAGTGACGCGGGGGAGTCAGCCATGCGTCCCACCGTAGGCGAGGCCCCCGACGACGCACCGAGCGAGACTGTGAGCCCCGGGATGGTCCCCGTCCTCCAGGCCGGCTAGCCCGGGTACCAGGCGCTCGCGGTGACCATGGGGGTCGTCGCGCTGCTCACCCGACCTGGTCGCCGTGCGTACCTGCCCTGGGCCGCGCCCGCCCCCGAGCGCTCAGCCGGGACAGCCGGGGCGCGGCTCTGGCGCTGGGCCGTCTGCGCGGCGACGACGAGGCAGACGACGAGGCTGGCCGTCGAGCCTCGACATCGTCCGGGTGCCGGGGTCGGACCACGACGCGATCCTCGTCGACCTCGTCTGGTAGCCCCGGGCCGCGAGCGAGACCTGCGTCTCGTCCCACCCTGCGGAATTGATGAGCGAAGCCTAAGTAAGGTATGCCTACCCTTGTTTCGCACGCGGTGTGACCTCGACGACCTGCCCCCGACCTCGGAGACCTGACTGATGCGCACGACCCGCCTCACCCCCTTCGCCCTGGCGGCCGCCGCCACCCTCGCCCTGAGCGCCTGCGGCGGCTCGGCCAGCGGCGAGGCCGCCGCTCACGGCGAGACCATCAGCTGGACCTGGCAGCGCAACACCGCCGCCGAGGACGAGGAGCCGCAGCTCGAGGAGACCACCGTCGAGGTCCCCAAGAACCCCGAGAAGATCGTCTCCTTCGACATGGCGAGCATCGACACCATCTCCGCGCTCGGCGGCGATGTCGACGGCGCCCCCCTCGACAGCGTCCCCGACTACCTCAAGGACGGCCTGGCCGAGGACGCCTTCAACGTCGGCACCCTCTTCGAGGCCGACCTCACCGCCATCGAGGCCCAGGAACCCGACCTCATCATCATCGGTGGCCGCTCCGCCGCGCTCTACGACGACCTCAGCGAGATCGCCCCGACGATCGACCTCAGCCTCGCCGACGGCTTCGTGCCGACCATGGAGAAGAACACGACCTTCCTCGGCGAGGTCCTCGGAGCCCAGGACAAGGCCAAGGAGACCATCGCCGACCTCACCGAGGGCATCGCGGAGGCCAAGGCCGTCGCCTCCGAGGCCGGGACCGGTCTCGGGATCATGGTGAGCGGCGGCAAGGTCAACGCCATGGCCCCGTCTGCCGAGGGCGAAGGGGCGCGCGCTGCCCGCGGCGGGCTGATCTACGACGTCTTCGGCGTCAAGCCCATCGTCACCGACATCAAGGCCGCCACCCACGGCGAGCCGATCTCCTTCGAGTTCCTCCTCGAGCACGACCCGGAGCACCTCTTCGTCGTCGACCGTGACGCCGCCACCGGCGGCGTCGCCGAGGACGGCACGAAGTCCCAGCCGGCCGACCAGGTCCTCGACAACGAGGTCGTCAACAAGACGAAGGCGGCCACCGAGGACAACATCCACTACCTCGACCCGCAGGCCTGGTACATCGTCTTCGGCGGCCCGGAGACCACCCAGAAGATGATCGACGACGTCATGCAGCTCCAGAAGTGAGTCCGAGGGTCGCGGCAGGGGCGCTCACCGCAGCGCTCCTGCCGCTCACCCTGATCAGCCTCGTCGTCGGGGTCTCCGACGTCTCGCTCACCCGAGCGATCACCGACCTGGGCAGCCAGGACGCCTTCCTCCTCGCCACGACCCGTCTTCCGCGCACCGTCGCTCTCGTCCTCACCGGCGCATCCCTCGGGATCGCCGGTCTCATCATGCAGATGCTCGTGCGCAACAAGTTCGTCGAGCCAAGCACCACCGGAGTGACCGAGTTCGCCGCGCTCGGTGTGCTCGTGACGATCGTCTTCATGCCCGGCATCTCGGTGATGGGTCGGGCCGTTGTCGCCGCGGTCTTCGCGCTGGCCGGCACGTGGGTCTTCCTGCGGATCGTGCGGGCTGTCCCGGTGCGTCAGCTCGTGCTCGTGCCGCTCGTCGGGATCATGCTCGGCGGCATCGTCGCGGCCGTGACGACCTTCTTCGCCTACCGCCTCGACCTGCTCCAGTCGCTCTCGCAGTGGAGCCAGGGCAGCTTCGCCGGCGTGATGAAGGGCCGCTACGAGCTCGTCTGGCTCGCGGCGGTCATGATGATCGTCGCCTGGTTCGCCGCGGACCGCTTCAGCGTCATCGGGATGGGTGAGGACTTCGCGACGAGCCTGGGCGTGAGCTATCGCGCCGTCACCGCGCTCGGCATGGTCGTCGTCGCCGTCATCACCGCCGCGGTCCTCGTCACTGCGGGCATGCTGCCTTTCCTCGGGCTCGTGGTGCCCAACGTCGTCAGCCTCATGATCGGCGACAACGTCCGCCGCGCCATCCCGGTCACCGCGGCCCTGGGCGCTGTCTTCATCGTCGTCTGCGACCTCATGGCGCGCTCCCTGCGCCAGCCGTACGAGATCCCGCTGTCCGTCGTCGTCGGGATCATCGGCGCCGGCGTCTTCCTGTGGCTGCTGCTGCGAAGGGGGAGCCGTGCTCACTGACGCATGGCGTCGCCCTGCCGTCCGGCTGGGTCTGCTCGCCGCGGTCGTCGTCGTCCTCGCGGGCGTCTACCTGCTCACCGACGTCCCGGGCTCGCTCGGCTACGCGCTGAAGATCCGTTCGCGCACCCTGGCCGCGATGGCGGTCGTCGCCGTGGCGGTCGCCGTGTCGACGGTGGTCTTCCACACGATCACCCAGAACCGCATCCTCACTCCGTCGATCATGGGCTTCGACGCCTTCTACATGCTCATCTCGACGGTCATCGTCTTCGTGTCCGGGGCGACCGCGCTGCTCCGTGCCGACGAGGTGACGCTGTGGCTGTTGCAGGTGCTCGTCATGGTCGCCTTCTCGGTGCTGCTCTTCACCTGGCTCTTCGGGGGCAGGCGCCGCTCGATCCACCTCATGCTGCTCGTCGGCATCGTGCTCGGGACCTTTTTCCGCGCCTTCACCGAGTGGATGCAGCGGATGCTGGACCCGCTCGACTTCCAGGTGCTCACGGACACGATGTTCGCCTCGCTCACCCGCCCCGACCGCACCCTGCTCGTCCTTACCGCTCTGCTGGTCGGTGCCGCCTGCGCGGTGCTCGTGCCGCTGCTGCGCACGCTCGACGTGCTGAGCCTGGGGGAGCCGGCCGCGATCGGCCTGGGCGTCAATCACCGGCGCGTGGTCATGGTCGTCTTCGGCGCCGTCTCGGTCATGGTCGCTGCCTCGACCGCGCTCGTCGGACCGATCCTCTTCTTCGGGCTCATTGTCGCCAACCTCGCCTACACCTACGCGGGGAGCTTTCGTCACGCCTGGACCGTCCCGACCGCCGCGCTCCTCGGCATGCTCTGCCTCCTTGGCGGTCAGCTGATCCTCGACCGGGTCTTCGGCTTCGGCGCCAGCCTGTCGATCATCATCGAGCTCGTCGGCGGTCTCTTCTTCCTCTACCTCGTCCTGCGCAAGGGAGCACGATGATCACCCTCGAGTCCGTGACCAAGCGGTACGGCGACACGACGGTCCTCGACGACTGCACGACCTCTTTTGGGGGCGAAGGGGTGAGCGCGCTCATCGGTCCCAACGGTGCCGGGAAGTCGACCCTCCTGGGGATCATCGGCCGCCTCGTCACCCCTGAGCAGGGGCGGGTGTGCGTCGACGGCATGGACGTGCGGACCGAGCCCTCGATGACCCTGGCCAAGACCCTGGCGGTGCTGCGTCAGGACAACCACATCACTGCCCGGCTGACCGTCCGCGACCTCATCGAGTTCGGTCGGTTCCCGCACAGCAAGGGGCGGCTGACCGTGGAGTGCAAGGAGCACGTCGACCAGGCGATCGAGTACCTCGGCCTGGAGCCCTACCTCGACCGCTATCTCGACGAGCTCTCCGGCGGCCAGCGTCAGCGGGCCTACATCGCCATGGTGCTCGCGCAGGACACCCGCTACGTGCTCCTCGACGAGCCGCTGAACAACCTCGACCTGCGGCACATGGCCGAGATCATGCGCCTCGTCCGCAGGATGGCGGACGACCTCGGCAAGCGGGTCGTCGTCGTGCTCCACGACATCAACTTCGCGGCCCGTTACGCGGACCGGATCGTCGCGATGCGGGACGGGCGGATCGTCGCTGATGCCGCTGCGGCAGAGGTCATGACGAGCGAGGTGCTGCGTTCGGTGTACGACACCGAGGTTCAGGTCACCGAGGTCGACGGGGCGCCCGTGGCGCTCTACTACACCTGACCTGACCCCCCTTCGCCCCGACCTGGGAGGATCGACCCATGTCGATCACCTCGACCCTCGTCCCGCTCCGCTGGAGCGACATGGACGCCTACGGGCACGTCAACAATGTCCAGTACCTGCGCCTCCTCGAGGAGTCGCGGATCACGGTCTTCGAGCAGTGGTTCGGCGGACGGGGGTCGCACTCCATGCTCGAGGGCGGCGTCATCGTCGCCCGGCAGGAGATCGACTACCTGCGACCCCTCGTCTACCGGCAGGCGGGGGTGCGGGTCGACCTGCGCGTGAGCAAGGTCGGCGGGTCGAGCTTCGACATCGGCTACGAGATGCGCGACCCCGAGGGCGTCGGCGATCAGCTCTACGCCCGGGCTGAGACGACTCTCGCGGCGTTCGACCTCGAGACCGAGCGTCCGCGCCGGCTGCCGACGGAGACGCGCGGTGCGCTCTCCCGGCTGCTCACCGATCCGGTGCCGATGCGGAGGCGCGGATGAGCACGCTGCACCTCGCCGACGAGGAGAGCGCTGCCGACCTGCGGACCTACGTCGCCCGGGCCAAGCGCCATGACGAGGGCGGTGCGTTGCGGCTCCAGGCCGTCCTGTCGGGGGCTGGGGGAGTGCTGGCGGCCTGGACGTGCGTCCTGCCCGGGACGGGCCTGACCCGGTCGGGTCTCGTCCTCGGGCTGCGAACCCTCCCGCTCGCCAGCCTCGACGAGCCGCTCGACACGACGGTCGCGCTCGGCGCGCTCACCGACCGTTTTGCGCGCTCCGGCGGCACCGAGCTGTCGGTGCCGCCCACCGAGGTCGACGCCGCGTGGGCCGCGGTCAGCCCTCCGCGGGCCGGGTGGGAGCTGCACGGGACGGTACCGGTGGCGCACCTGCTCGAGGTCGCGACGGCCGGCATCGCCGAGGTGGCCGTCGGCACCCCCGAAGGGGCCGGGTCGGCGGCGGTCGCTGACCTGCGCGCCCGGGTCTGGGGACGTGCGCTGGAGGGCCAGGCCGGCCACCCCGAGGTGCCGGCAGGTGCCGCCTTCGGAATGCACGTCCTCGGCTTCCTCGGCGGCGCGTCGACGGAGGAACCGGTGTCGGTGCACGCGAGCGGGCCGTGGGTCCGGCTCACCTCGCGTCTCGGCTACGTCCTCGCCCGCTGACCCACCCCACCTCTGCCGGTTCGAGGTACTCGCGCGCGGCTGGACGTCCGCAGCTACCTCGAAGCAGCGGTTCGTAGGGTGGGGTCGTGGACACCCGTGCTGCCCTCACCGACCCCACGACGATCCCCTCCGACCTCGACGACGCCGCGCTCGCCGCTGAGCTCACCCGCAGGGCGGGCGGCCTCGCCGCCACCATGCGCGACGAGGGCCTGACCGCCGAGCACAAGACCTCGATCTCCGACATCGTCACCGCCGCAGACCACGCCGCCGAGGAGCTCGTCGTCGCCGCGCTGCACCGGCTACGTCCCGACGACGGCATCGTCGGGGAAGAGGGTGCGGAGGCGCCGTCGCGCTCGGGCCGCACCTGGGTCATTGACCCGGTCGACGGGACGTACAACTTCCTCTCGGGCATGGCGTACTGGTGCAGCGCCCTGGCCCTGCGCGACGCCGACGGGGTGATCCTCGGGTCGGTCCACCAGCCGGTGACCGGCGAGGCCTGGCTCGGCGGCCGTGACCTGCCGACGACGCTCGGCGGGGCACCCCTTCGCCCCCTCGAGGACCTGCCGCTCGCCGAGGTCTGCCTCGCGACCTACCTCCACCCGACCCGTCTGTCCGCCCTGGACCTCCGCGAGCCGTGGCTGCGGATGCTCGAAGGGGCTGCCACCGTCCGTCAGCTCGGGTCGGGCTCGTGCGACCTCGCCGCCGTGGCGGCCGGCCGGGTGGGCGTGTGGGCCCAGGCCCTCGTCCCCGAGTGGGACTGGCAACCAGGCGCCGCACTCGTCGAGGCCGCGGGCGGGCGCGTCGTGCAGCTCGACGTCCGCGGCACGACGTGGAGCGTCGCGGGGCGGCCGAGCGCGGTCGACGAGGTCGTCGTGCGCCTGCTCGGGTGAGCTCTACCCGTCGCGGCGAAGGGGGGTGCCGCGCTCCTCGAGGACGTCGCGGAGCGTGTCGATCCGGTCGGTGACGATCCCGTCGACCCCGAGGTCGAGGAGCCGGTGCATCACGGTCGCGTCGTCGATGGTCCAGACGTGGACCTGCTTGCCCGTCGCGTGGGCGGCTCGGACGAGCGCGGGGGTGACGAGCGTGAGGGTGCGGCCCCGGAGGTCGCGGTCGACGGGGATCTGCAGGGCCTGCGCGGGGGAGTGGATGATCCGGGAGAGCAGCCCCGGCAGCAGCCGCATCCCGGCCACGCCGGCGGGCCCCGCGGAGGTCGCGAGCCGTGGGCCGAGCAGCCGCCGGGCGGCACGGAGCCGCTGGTCAGAGAACGACCCGATGCACACGCGGTCGATCGCCCCGTGCCGCCGGATCGCCTCGACGAGAGGCTCGATGGCGCCCGGCGCCTTGATGTCGATGTTGAACCGCGCGTCGGGGAAGGTCTCGAAGAGCTCGTCCATGAGCGGCACCGCGTCGCCTGCGTGGGTACGGGCCTGCTCGACGTCGGCCCACGGCAGCCCCGCGAGCGCTCCGAGGCCGTCGGTCACCCGGTCGAGCACGTCGTCGTGGAAGGCGACAAGCCGGCCGTCTGCCGTCGCGTGCACGTCGGTCTCGAGGTAGCGGTAGCCCATGTCGACGGCCTGCTGGAAGGCCGCCACGGTGTTCTCGCGGCCGAGGTTGGGCTCGAAACCGGCGCCGCCTCGGTGCGCCAGCCCGATCGGCGTCGGGGCGTCGAAGTACGGGTAGTCCGACGCGGGTCGGGCCAGTCGCGCGTGGATCACGATCCGTCGCTGTCCGGCAGGGTCGCCCAGACCGCGGTGTCCGTCGGCACCCGGCCGTCGACCAGCTCGTCCGAGCTCACGAGCACCTCGGCGCCCTCAGGCAGCTCGACCCGCTCGGACCCCATGTTGAGGACGACGAGCGTGCGCTCGGCCGGTTCGTCGAGGACGAAGGCGACGACCTCGTGCGGGTACCCGTAGAGGTGCGCGAGCGACCCGCGACCGAGGCGGCGCTCCTTGCGCAGCCGCAGCAGCGAGCGGTAGAGCTCGAGGGTCGAGCCCTCGACCCCGTCCTGCTGGTCGACGGCGAGCTCGCCGTAGACCTCGGGCTGCGGCAGCCAGCTCGCGCCGGTGGGGCTGAAGCCGAAGGCTGGCTCCCCCTTCGCCCACGGCATGGGGACGCGGCACCCGTCGCGACCGACCTCATCACCCGCCGTGCGGACGAAGGTGGGGTCCTGCCGATACTCGTGGGGGAGCGCGGTGTGCTCGGGCAGGCCGAGCTCCTCGCCCTGGTAGACGTAGGCGCCTCCGGGCAGGGCCAGCATGAGGGTCGTGGCGGCGCGGGCCCGCCGCAGGCCGAGCTCGGCGTCGGGCTGGGGGTCGTCGGCGGCGATGCCGTTGGGGCGCGGGCCCTCTTGGTCGATGCCGAAGCGGGTCGCGTGCCGGAGCACGTCGTGGTTGCTCAGCACCCAGGTCGCGGGCGCGCCGACCTCGTCGTTGGCCTGCAGCGACGCCTCGATGACCTCACGGAGGGCGTCGGGGTCCCAGTGGGTGTCGAGGTAGTCGAAGTTGAAGGCCTGGTGCATCTCGTCGTCGCGCACGTACCGCGCGAGCCGCTCCAGCGGCTTGACCCATGCCTCGGCGCAGAGGATGCGCTGCGGGTCGGAGTACTCGTCGACGACCCGGCGCCAGGAGCGGTAGATCTCGTGGACGCCGTCCTGGTCCCAGTACGGCGCCTCGGCTGTGTGGTTGTCCGAGATCATGTGCTCGCGCCGCGAGTAGTCGGGCAGGCCCTCGGCCTTGACGAGCCCGTGGGCGACGTCGACGCGGAAGCCGGCCACACCGCGGTCGAGCCAGAAGCGCAAGATCGACTCGAGCTCCTCGCGGACCTCGGGGTTCTCCCAGTTGAGGTCGGGCTGGGTCACGTCGAAGAGGTGGAGGTACCACTGGCCGGGCGATCCGTCGGCCTCGGTGACCCGCGACCAGGCTGGCCCCCCGAAGACCGAGCGCCAGTCGTTCGGCGGCTCGGCACCATCTTCGCCCTGCCCCTCCCGGAACATGTACCGCGCCCGCTCGGGCGAGCCGGGCCCGGCGGCGAGCGCGGCCTGGAACCAGGCGTGCTCGCTCGAGGTGTGGTTCGGGACGAGGTCGACGACGACCTTGATCCCGATCTCGTCGGCCCGTGCCATGAGCGCTTCGAGGTCCTGGAGGTCGCCGAAGAGGGGGTCGATGTCGCGGTAGTCGGCGACGTCGTATCCGGCGTCGTTCTGCGGCGAGACGTAGAAGGGGGAGAACCACACCGCGTCGACGCCGAGGGCGGCGAGGTGGGGGAGACGCTCGGTGATGCCGGGCAGGTCACCGATGCCGTCGCCGTCGCTGTCGGCCCAGCTGCGTGGGTAGACCTGGTAGATCACGGCGTCGCGCCACCAGGGGGCGTCGGCGGTGGACCCGGCGTGCAGGGGGGTGGTGCGCAGGGACAACGTCATAGCGCCCAATGCAACCAGATGAGCAACGTCCGGCAGGTGGCCGCCTGGGAGAAGAACGTGCCGGACGCAAGATCAGATCCGGTTGCCCTCGTCGTCGGTGTTGACGAGCATGTGCGCCGCCCGGAAGAAGTAGTCGCGCATCGCCTCGGCGTGCGCCTCGGGCAGCTCGACCCGGTCCATAGCGGCGTACATGTGCCGCAGCCACCGGTCGCGCATGTCGAGGGTGACGGCGAAGGGGACGTGGCGCATCCGCAGCCGTGGGTGGCCGCGCTGCTCGCTGTAGGTCCCCGGGCCGCCGAAGTACTGCTCGAGGAACATCCGCAGCCGGACCTCGGCGGGGCCGAGGTCCTCCTCGGGGTAGAGCGCCCGGAGCTCGGGGTCGGTCTTGACGCCGTCGTAGAAGGCGGACACGAGGGCGACGAAGGTGTCGTGGCCTCCGACCTGCTCGTAGAAGGTCTCGCCCGGCTGGTGGAACATGCCCCCAGTCTCTCAGGCGGGCGCGGTGCCCAGGCCCGCGGGTGGGATGGGCGGGCCGTCCACCCCTTCGCGGTCGAAGGCGTCCTTGACCCGGCGCCGGATCTCCCGCTGCACGCCCCAGTGGGTGTCGGGCGCGCACCGCGCGAGGACGCGCATCGTCACGGTGCCGCCGGTGATCGACTCGACGCCGAGCAGACGCGGCGGGTCGAGCAGCGCCTCGGACCACGCGTCGTCCTGCTCCATGCCGGCGATCGCGTCGCCGATGATGCCGCCGACCCGGTCGACGTCCTCGCGGTAGGAGAAGGGGATGTCGACGGTCGCCGTCGACCAGCCCTGGGAGCGGTTGGCGATCCGGATGATCTCGCCGTTGCGGACGTACCAGACGACGCCCTGCGCGTCGCGCAGCCGGGTGACACGCAGGCTGACCTCCTCGACGGTGCCGATCGCCTCGCCGGTGTCGATGACGTCACCGACGCCGTACTGGTCCTCGAGGATCATGAACACCCCGGAGAGGAAGTCCTTGACGAGGCTCTGGGCGCCGAACCCCAGGGCCACGCCGCCGACCCCGGCGGAGGCGAGCAGCGGCCCGAGCGGGATCCCGATGATCGCCATGATCGTGAGGATCGCGATCGCCGAGACGGTGAAGGTGACGATCGATCGCAGCAGCGAGCCCAACGTGAGCATCCGCTGCCGGTGACGCTCACCGGTCAGCCGGCCGGAGGCAGCCCGCTCGACGAAGCCACCGATCGCCCGCACGAGCAGCGCCCGGACGATGACGGCCGCGACGAGGGTGATGAGGATCTTCAGCGGTGCCCCGCGGAACCACTCCCAGGCCTCCTGGCCGGTGACCGCGAGATTCACCGTGCGTCACGCTCCTGCGCCGCGACCGCGCGGGCCACGGTGTCGCGCTGCTCGGTGACGGTCCGCACCAGGCCGGCCGGTGCGTCGGGGTGCTCGGCGAGCCACGCGTCGGTGGTGGCGAGCAGCTCGGGGCCGGCGAGCGCCATCGGGTAGAAGAGCACCGCGATGCTCTCGGCGACGGCGTGGGTGCGCTCGGCCCATATCCGCTCGAGGGCGTCGTGGTAGCGGCCGACGAAGGGGGTGAGCAGCCCGGTGTCGGCGACCCGGCCGAAGCCGAGGGCATGGGCGTCGACGACGGAGTTCGAGGTCGTGGCGTCCTCGACGCCGGCGGCCCAGGCCGCCTCCTTCGCCTCGGTGGTGGGGGCCACGGCCCGCGCGCGTGCAGCGCGCTCGCGGCCGGTGGCGGTGTTGTCGCGCGAGGCCTCGGCGTCGATGTCTTCGCCGGTGCGCTCGCCGGCGCCGACGAGGGCGGTGAGCAGGGTCCAGCGCATGTCGGTAGATC
>JBHWMJ010000043.1:0-14208 GCA_043423105.1 Marihabitans sp. | reverse complement strand
ACCGCGGCTCGCGACCTCGATCTTGTCGATGTTCGGGGAGTGCAGCGGGAAGGTCCGCTCCACGCCGACACCGAAGGAGACCTTGCGGACGGTGAAGGTCTCGCCGACGCCGCCGCCGTGGCGACGGATGACGACGCCCTGGAAGACCTGGATACGGGAGCGGCTGCCCTCGATGACCTTGACGTGCACCTTGACGGTGTCGCCGGCGCGGAAGTCGGGGAGGTCGCTCTTGAGCGAGGCCTGGTCGATCGCGTCGAAACGCTGCATGGTGGTCTGCTTCCTGCAGGCGCCACAGGTCGCCCGCCGATGATGAGGATGTCGGTGCTACGTCCGTCCGCCACGTGACGACCACCTCACGAGGGGGCCGCACTCCCCCTGTGGCAGGGGCAGGATCGACTGGACGCGATGGCCCATCTTGCCAGAGCAGCAGCCATGAGCCGAAATCGTGAGGGACGACCGCCCCCCTGGCCCCGGGGAGGGCACCTACCGAGAGGTCTGTCCGCCTGCGCGGCGCTTCGTGAGATCGACCGTCCCCGGTCCCTCCCCCGGCCCGCACGTCCGGTAACCCGCCTTCTTGTACATCCGGAGCAGCCGCGACTGGTCGGCGCCGGTGTTGAGCCAGTACGTCCGCACATCGTGAGGGGCCAGGGCCTCGGCGTAGGCGAGCAGACCGCGGCCGAGCCCACGCCCCTGGAGGTCGGGGACGACCATGAGGCGACCGATCTGCCAGGTGGCTGCGTCGGCCGGGTCCCGACGCACCCGCACGGACGCGACGAGCCGACCCTCGGAGCGGAAGGTGTGCGTCGTCCACGCGCCCAGGTCCGCACGCACCTGCTCGGCGGTCTCGGCCGGAGCGCCCCACCAGTGCTGAGGCTCCGCGACCATCTCGAGCCAGCAGGCCTTCTGCAGCGTGACGATCTCACCCGCGTCGGCGGGCGTGGCGACGGCATGGTCGAGGCCCGCGAGGCCGTCGGAGCCCGCGAGCGTCGCGGCCGCGGCGAGCAGGTCGGGGCGACGGGCGGCGGTGCGCTCCAACCGTTGCTCGTGCCGCCACGCGGCGATCGCCGCATGGTTGCCGCCGAGGAGGACCTCGGGAACCGGCCGTTCCACCCCTTCGTCGTCCGTCCAGACCGCAGGCTTGGTGTAGATCGGGTACTCGAGCAGTCCCCCTTCATGGCTCTCCTCGACGAGGGACTCGGCGTTGCCGACCACCCCCGGCAGGAGCCGGACGATGGCCTCGGTCATCGCGAGCACGGCGACCTCGCCGCCGTTGAGGACGTAGTCGCCGAGCGAGAGGACACGCACCTGCATGCGCTCGGCCGCCCACTCGTAGACCCGCTCGTCGATCCCCTCGTAGCGGCCGCAGGCGAAGGCGATCCAGGGCGCCTCGGCGAGCTCACGCGCGGTGGCCTGGTCGAAGCGCTGCCCGCCGGGGCCGGGGACGACGAGGATCGGCGCCGGGCCGCTCCGTTCGTCCGCGGTCTCGATGACGTGGGTCAACGCCTCGCTCCAGGGCTGAGCCTTCATCACCATGCCCGCTCCCCCGCCGTACGGGGTGTCGTCGACGGTGCGGTGCCGGTCGTGGGTGAAGTCGCGCAGGTCGTGGACCCGCAGGTCGATGATCCCGTCGCGACGGGCCTTGCCGATGAGCGAGAGGTCCAGGGGCGCGAGGTAGTCCGGGAAGATCGAGACGACGTCGAGCCGCATCAGGCGTCCTCGCGCCCGAGGTCGAGCAGCCCGGCGGGCGCGTCGAGCACGACGTGGCCGGCCTCGACGTCGACGACGGGGACGATCGCCTCGACGAAGGGGACGAGGGTGCGCACCCCGTCGGGCAGCTCGATGACGAGCCGGTCCTGGCCGACCCCGAGGTCAAGCCCGACAACCGTGCCGACCACCTGTCCGGCCGGGTCGCGGACCTCGAGCCCCGTGAGGTCCTCCTCGTACCAGCCCTCGTCGTCGTCCCCGTCCGCCTCCTCGTCCGGCGCGAGCAGACGGGTGCCGCGCAGCGACTCGGCACCCGTGCGGTCAGGGATCTCCTCGAAGCCGACGAGCCAGATCCCACGGTGCACCCGGGTCGAGGCCACGGTGAGCTGACGGGGCACGCCGGAGCCGGGCTCGGCCCGGGTCGGCAGGACCGTCCCCACGGCGAGGCGGCGCTCCGGGTCGTCGGTGTGCAGCTGGACGGTCACCTCGCCACGCAGCGCGTGGGGCTTGCCGATCCGGGCGACGACGTGTGACTCCTCGGGCATGAGGGCCACGGTACTTCGCCGCGGGCGGCGCCCCCGCAGGCACGACGAAGGGGTGCCCCGTCCGGTCGGACGGAGCACCCCTTCGGTGCGGTCGGCCTCAGCCCTCGCGGTCGGTGTCGACGATGTCGATCCGGACGCTCTCCCCGCCGGAGAGGGCGCCCAGGACCGTGCGCAGCGCGGTGGCGGTCCGGCCAGAGCGGCCGATGACCCGCCCGAGGTCGTCCGGGTGCACCCGGACCTCGAGCACCGTGCCGCGACGCAGGTTCTTCTGACGCACCACGACGTCGTCCTTGTGGTCGACGATCCCGGTGACCAGGTGCTCCAGCGCCTCGTCGAGCACGATCAGGCCTTGTCCTCAGCGGGCGCCTCGGCGGCGGCCTCGGTCTCGGCAGCGGCCTCGGCGGGAGCCTCCTCGGCCGGGGTCTCGGCGGCAGCAGCCTCCTCGGCAGCCTTGGCCTCGGCAGCGGCGGCTTCGTCGGCGGCCTTCTTCTCCGCCTTCTTCTTGGCGGTGATGGCCTTGTGCTCCTCCTCCTCCTTGCCGGAGGCGGCGAGGGCGGCCTCGTAGAGGTCCTTCTTGGAGGTCTTGGGCTCGGCGACCTTGAGGTTGCCGCTCTCGACGATCTCGAGCAGGCGGGCGACGGCCTCGGTGGGCTGGGCTCCGTTGGACAGCCAGTACCTGGCGCGGTCCATGTCGATGTCGATGACCGAGGGCTCCTCGGTGGGGTGGTACTTGCCGATCTCCTCGATCGCACGGCCGTCGCGCTTGGTGCGCGAGTCCATGACGACGACACGGTAGAACGGGGCGCGGATCTTGCCCATCCGCTTCAGGCGAATCTTGACGGCCACGTCAGTGGTCTCCTCATGCTTGAGGGCGCGGCGAGACCGCACATGCTGTCGGTGCGGGGTGCCGGCGCCCAGGGTAGGTATCCGGCGACGGTGGCCACCGGAAGGTTTACGCCCGTCCAGTGTGCCAGACCGGCCCCCACCGGCCGAATCGTCGGCCAGGCATCACCGCGGGCGAAGGGGTCATCGGTTGCGCAGCGCGTCCGGCCGGGCGGCCAGCTCGGTGACGAGGTCGGGCAGCTCGCCGGAGACGAGGTCGGCGAGCGAGGTGTCGTCGAGGACGTCGCGCAACGCGGCCCGCAGCGCCACCCACACCGTGGGCAGGTGCGTCGCCGCGCCGTCGTAGCGGAGGTCCTGCGGACGCTGCCGCCGGATCTCGGCGAGCGGTCCGTCGACGGCGCGCACGACGTCGCCCACCGAGATCTCGGTGGGTGCCCGCGAGAGGAGGTAGCCGCCGGCTGCCCCCCGACGGCTCGTCACGAGGCCGGCCCGGCGCAGGTCGGCCACGATCGCCTCGAGGAACTTGCGCGGCAGGTCCTGCTCGCCGGCCAGGCGGTCGACCGAGACCGGGCCAGCTCCCCCTTCGGCCGCGAGGGTGAGCATCGCCCGGACCGCGTAGTCCGCCCGCGCCGAGATGTCCACGCGCCGAGTATCCCCCAGCGGCTCGACCAACCGGACGACACATCCTGAGACATAACGTGGCGTTACTTGACTCATAACCTGGCGTGATGCTCAAATCCCACTTGTCGGGTGGGACTTCCACCCGGCTGCGTATCACTCCTCACGGAAAAGAGTCCTCCGTTGCGCAAGCTCGTCCTCCTCGCCATCGTCGGCCTCCTCGCCCAGCTCGTCGACGGCTCGCTCGGCATGGCCTACGGCGTCACAACCACGACCCTCCTCCTCGCGATCGGCACGAACCCGGCCGCCGCGTCCGCCACCGTCCACCTCGCCGAGATCGGCACCACGCTCGCCTCGGGCGCCTCGCACTGGCGCTTCGGCAATGTCGACTGGGGCGTCGTCCTCAAGATCGGCATCCCCGGTGCGATCGGCGCCTTCGCAGGCGCGACCTTCCTCAGCTCGCTCGACACGAGCACCGCCAAGCCGGTGATGGCCGTCATCCTGCTCGCGCTCGGCCTCTACGTCCTTGGTCGCTTCACCCTCAAGGGGCTGCGCACGGACCGGCTCGGGCAGCCGCTGCGCAAGCGCTTCCTCGGCCCGCTCGGTCTCTTCGCCGGCTTCGTCGACGCGACCGGCGGCGGCGGGTGGGGTCCGGTCGGCACCCCTGCGCTCCTCGCGAGCGGCCGGATCGAGCCGCGCAAGACGATCGGGTCGATCGACACCAGCGAGTTCCTCGTCTCGCTCGCGGCGAGCGTCGGCTTCCTCCTCGCCCTCGGCTCGCAGGGCATCGAGGCCACGTGGGTCGTTGCCCTGCTCCTCGGCGGTCTCATCGCCGCCCCGATCGCGGCCTGGCTCGTCCGGCACATCCCGCCGCGCATCCTCGGCTCGCTCGTCGGCGGTCTCATCGTCCTCACGAACTCGCGCACTCTCATGGGCAGGGACGCCCTCGCCCTCGACAGCGGCGTGAAGTGGGTCGTCTACGGCGTCATCTGGGCCACCTGGATCGCTGCGGTGGTCTGGAGCCTCAAGCAGCACCGCCTCGAGCGGGCCGCTTCGCCCGCCTCCGCGCCGGAGCGCGACGAGGACCGCGACGACGAGCTCGTCGGCTCCCCCGCCTGACCTAGCCGACCGTGGCGCCGCGCAGCACGATGCTGCGCGGCGTCGCGCACGTCCGGACGTCCTCGCGCGGGTCGCTGTCGAGGACGACGAGGTCGGCGTCCTCCCCTTCGTCGATGCCCGGTCGCCCGAGCCAGTCCCGTGCCCCCCACGTGGCCGCGGCGAGGGCCTCGGTGTGCGTCATCCCCGCGCGGGTGAGCAGCTCCATCTCCTGCGCCACGAGGCCGTGCGGCAGCGAGCCACCGGCGTCGGTGCCGACCATGACCGGGACCCCGGCCTCGTGCGCCGCGGCGAACGTCGCGAAGCGGCGCACGTGCAGCTCGAGCATGTGGCGGTGGTAGTCCGGGAACTTATCCTGCGCCGGTGCGGCGATGCTCGGGAAGGTCTCGATGTTGACGAGGGTCGGGACGATCGTGATGCCCTGGGCCGCGAAGGAGGCGATCGTGTCGTCCTGCAGCCCGGTTGCGTGCTCGATGCAGTCGGTGCCCGCAGCCGCGAAGTCGCGCAGCGACTGCTCGCCGAAGCAGTGGGCGGTCACCCTCGCTCCTTCGTCGTGAGCGGCGGCGATCGCCTCGGTGAGGACGTCGACCGGCCAGCACGGCGCGAGGTCACCGACCTCGCGGTCGATCCAGTCGCCGACGAGCTTGACCCAGCCGTCCCCGGCCCGGGCCTCGGCCCGGACCCGCGAGACGAGCTGCTCCGGCTCGACCTCGTGGGCGTAGTTGCGGATGTAGCGCTTCGTGCGGGCGATGTGGCGACCGGCGCGGATGATCTTCGGCAGGTCGTCGCGCTCGTCGATCCACCGGGTGTCGGCCGGTGACCCGGCGTCACGCATGAGCAGGGTGCCGGCGTCGCGGTCGGCCAGAGCCTGCGCCTCGCTCGTCTGGGCATCGACGGCCCCCTGCTTGCCGAGCCCGACGTGGCAGTGCGCGTCGACGAAGCCCGGGACCACCCAGCCTGAGACGGTGTCCCAGTCCGCGCCCGTCGTGGGGGGCGTGAAGGAGATGCGCCCGTCGATGACCCACAGCTCGTCGATCACCTCCTCGGCGGAGAGGAGGATCCGGCCGGTGACGTGCAGCGTCGTCATGGACCGACCCTACCGACCGGCCACGGGACGAAGGGCGTCAGCCGGCCTGCCCGTCGTCGTCCCGCCCCGCCTCGACGAACCGACGGAGCACCTCGACGAAGATCTCAGGCTGCTCCGAGTGCACCCAGTGGCCGGCATTCTTGATCGTGACGAGCCGCGCCCGCGGGAAGTAGCCGCGCATCGCGTCACCCATGTCGTCGCGGACGTAGCCGGAGGTCTCCCCCGAGATCCACAGCACCGGACCCTCGTAGACCTTGCCCATCATCGGCTCGACCGGCCAGCCACGAAGGCCTCCGATGGAGTCACCGAGGACGTCGAGGTTCATCTGCCAGCGCCAGCCGTCACCGTCGCGGCGCAGGTTCTGCAGCAGGAAGGCGCGCACGGCGTCGTCCGGGACGTCTGCCGCGAGCATCCGGTCGGCGTCCTGGCGGGTCTCGATCGCGTCGAGCTCCATCCCCCGCATCGACGCGACGAAGTGCTCGAACTCCCGGCCCTCCCGGTAGCCGACCGGCGAGACGTCGACGACGCAGAGCCGGCTCACGAGGTCCGGGTGGCGCAGCGCCATGATCATCGACGCCTTGCCACCCATGGAGTGGCCGACGACGATCCACGGCGCGGAGTCGTCGATCGCCCGGAGGGTCTCGGCGACCGCATCAGCCATCTCGACGTAGTCGAACTGCTCGGACCACGGCGAGCGCCCGTGGTCCGGCATGTCCACGAGGGCGGGACGGGCGACGTCGCTGACCGCCTTGCTGATCGCCGTCCAGTTCCTGCCCTGGCCGAAGAGCCCGTGGCAGAAGGCGATCCGAGGCAGGGACGCGTCCTCCCCCTTCGTCACGACGTGGAGGGTGGGCTCACCCACGGCGGGTCACTTCCCGAGGAACTTCTCGAACCCAGCCGGGAGCTGGCTCGGATCGAGGTCGGGCAGGCCCTGCCCACCGCCGAAGGCGGACCCGGGAGCGCCGCTCCCCCGCCCGGCGGCGCGCTCGGCCGCCTCGCGCTCCTGCTGCGCCCGCTTCGCGGGGTTGCCCGACTTGCCCTTCTTCTTGACCTGCTTGGCCTGGCGCCCCTTCTTGCCCCCGCCCATCCCGGGCATGCCCGGCATCCCGGGGATCCCCCCGCCGCGGGCGAGCTGCTTCATCATCTTCTGCGCCTCGCCGAAGCGCTCGAGCAGCTGGTTGACCTCGGAGACCTCGACGCCGGAGCCGCGTGCGATCCGGGCTCGGCGCGACCCGTTGATCTGCTTGGGGTGGTTGCGCTCGAAGGGGGTCATCGAGCGCACCATGGCCTCGACCCGGTCGAACTCTCGCTCGTCGAGGTTGTCGAGCTGCTGAGCCATCTGGCCCATGCCCGGCATCATCTTGAGCATCGCCTTGATCGACCCCATCCTCTTCAGACCGGCCATCTGCTCGAGGAAGTCGTCGAAGGTGAAGTCCTCGGCCGCGAGGAACTTGCGCTGCATCTCCTCGGCCTGGCTGCGGTCGAAGGCCCGCTCGGCCTGCTCGATGAGCGTGAGGATGTCTCCCATGTCGAGGATCCGGCTGGCCATCCGGTCGGGGTGGAAGACCTCGAGGTCGCGGACGCCTTCGCCGGTGGAGGCGAACATGATCGGCCGGCCGGTGGTCCCCGCGACGGAGAGGGCCGCACCACCGCGGGCGTCGCCGTCGAGCTTGGAGAGGACGACACCGGTGAAGTCGACGCCCTGCTGGAAGGCCTGCGCGGTCTCGACCGCGGCCTGACCGATCATCGCGTCGATGACGAAGAGGACCTCGTCGGGCTGGATGGCCGCGCGGATGTCGGCGGCCTGCTGCATGAGGTTGGCGTCGACGGCGAGGCGGCCAGCGGTGTCGACGATGACGACATCGTGCTGCCGGGCCTGCGCCTCGGCGATACCGGCGCGGGAGACAGAGACGGGGTCGCCGAACGAGCGCGTCCCCTCCCCCTCGGCACCCATGTCGTGACCGCCGATGTTGCCGCGCTCGGGCGCGAAGACCTTGACGCCCGCGCGCTCGCCGACGACCTCGAGCTGGGTGACGGCGTTGGGCCGCTGGAGGTCCGCGGCGACGAGCAGCGGGGTGTGCCCCTGCTCCTTGAGCCGGGCACCGAGCTTGCCCGCGAAGGTCGTCTTGCCGGAGCCCTGGAGGCCGGCGAGCATGATGACGGTCGGCGGGCGCTTCGCGAGCTGGAGCTCACGGGTGTTGCCGCCGAGGATCGTCACGAGCTCCTCGTTGACGATCTTGATGACCTGCTGTGCCGGGTTCAGCGCACCGCTGACCTCGGCACCGGTCGCCCGCTCGCGTACGGCGGCGGTGAACTCCTTGACGACGGGCAGCGCGACGTCGGCGTCGATGAGCGCCATCCGGATGTCGCGGACGGTCTTGTTGACGTCGGACTCGGAGAGGCGACCCTTGCCGCGGAGGTTCTTGAAGGTCCCGGTCAGGCGGTCGGAGAGGCTGTTGAACACGTGCCCAGGGTACGCGTCAGCCGGGAGGACCGTCGCAGGCGTCGATGAGCGCGGAGAGGACCTGCGCGGTCTTGCCCGGGCTGAGCGGCCCGCCTGCAGGCAGCGTGACGTAGAAGGTGTCGAGGGTCTGACCCGCGTGGGTGGCGATGTGGGCGGACCGGACCCCGAGCCCCTGCTGGGCAAGGCAGACACCGAGGTCGTGGAGCAGGCCAGGGCGGTCCTCGGTGCGGACCTCGAGCACGGTCGCGTCGTCGCTGCCGGAGGGGATGACGAAGGCCCGGGTCGGCCCGGCGGTGGACGGCACGGTCGGCCGGACGGACCGACGACGGGCGAGCACCCCGAGCGCGCTGCGGTCCCCGGTGGCGAGCCGCTGCAACGACGCGGCGATCCGGCGCGCCTCGGGAGCGTCTCCCCCGGGTGACTCGACGACCCAGGTGTCGGCGGCGATGCCCTCGATCGTGGCGAGCCGGGCGCGGCGGACCGTGAGCCCGTGCGCGGCCAGGACGCCGGCCGTGTCGGCGAAGAGCCCGTGCCGATCCCGGTCGTGGACGGTCACCGTCCACCCGTGGTCGGTCGGGTCGACGGCGACGAAGGGGTGTCCCGTCCCGAGCGCCTCGAGGGCGGCCGTCGGGATCGGTGGTGCGTCGTCGTCTGGGAGCAGGTGGGGCTCGCCTGCCAGCTCCGACCGCACCCGCTGGGTCAGCGTCTCGAGGAGGCCCGCGCGCCAGTCCGTCCAAGCTTTCGGGCCGGCTGCCCGCGAGTCGGCGATGCTCAGGGCCCGCAGCAGCTCGAAGGTCTCGAGCTCACCGTCGACGAGGTCGACGACGGCCGTGATGGTGCTCGGGTCGTCGAGGTCGCGTCGGGTGGCAGTGTCCATGAGGGTGAGGTGCTCGCGCACGAGCAGGACGACGGTCGCGGCGTCGTCGGCGGGCATGCCGAGCCGCTGGAGGATCCCGGTGGCGATGATGGCGCCCTCGGCGCTGTGGTCGAGCGCCCCGGCGATCTTGCCGATGTCGTGCAGGAGCGCCGCCATGAGGAGCAGGTCAGGGCGCTGCACGTCGCGCGAGAGCCGAGCCGCCTCGACCACGGTCTCGACGAGGTGGCGGTCCACGGTGTGGCGGTGGACCGCGTTGCGCTGGGGCCGGCTGCGGACGGCCGCCCACTCGGGGATCCACCGCTCGACGAGACCGGCCTGGTCGAGCGCCTCCCAGGTCGTGACGAGCTCGGGGCCGACGGACAGGAGATCCGTGAGCTGGTGGAGCGTGGAGGCCGGCCACGGGGTGACGACGTCGGGCGACGCCGCCAGGTTGACGAGGGTTCGTGGCGCGATCGGCAGCTTGCTCCGGGCGGCGACGACAGCAGCGCGCAGCGGCAGCTCGGCGTCGGTCCCGACCTGCTGGGTCGACCCGAGCACCGCCTCGCCGTCGTGCCGGAAGAAGCCGTAGCCGAGCGGTGCCATCGCGGGCCGACGTGGACCGACGCGGAGCGTCCTCGCTCGCTGGGACTGCCCGGCTCGGCGGCCGGCCGCGTCGAGCGCCCAGGCGATGGTGCGGGATGCCTCGGTGACCTCGGTGAGCAGGTCGTCGCTGTCGGCGTGACCCATGAGCGCGGCGACGGCGTCGCACTCCTCGCGCAGCAGGCGGTCACGTCCACGGCCGGTGGTGAGGTGGATGGCGTCGCGGACGTCGAGCAGCCGCGCGTAGGCCTCGTCGACCCGACCCCGGTCCCGGTCGGTGAGCCAGGCCTGGGTCAGGGCGGTGAGGACGGTCATGTCGCGCAGGCCGCCCTTGCCCTCCTTGAGGTCCGGCTCCTGCGACTGGGCGATCTCCCCGTGACGGGCATGCCGGGCCTGGACAGCCTCGACGAGTCGCGGCAGGCGCTTGCGGGCCGCCGAGCGCCAGTCGTGGGCGATCGTCGACCGGATCCCGGCGACGAGGTCGGGGTCGCCGACGACGAGCTGGAGGTCGAGCAGCCCGACCGCCGCGACGAGGTCGTCACCCGCGATCGCCCGGCACTCGCCGGCCGTTCGGACGCTGTGGTCGAGACGCAGTCCCGCGTCCCACACGGGGTACCAGAGCCGGTCGGCGAGGACGGCGATCTCCTGCGTCTTGTGGCTCCGCCCGTCGTGCAGCAGGACGAGGTCGAGGTCGCTCAACGGGCCGGAGTCGCCACGCCCGAGGCTGCCGACGGCTGCGAGGGCCAGGCCCGGACGCTCGCCGACGGCCTCCTGGTAGACCTCCGCCAGCCATCCCTTCGTCGCGGTCGCGATCGCGGCACGACGTACCTCACCGGCACCCGGGAGGGCGAAGTCCCGGGTGCCGGCGAGGTCGAGACGTGCGGCGCGCAGGTCGTACGGGGCCGGTCGATCCGTGGTGCTCGTGCCGGTCATGTGGTTGCCTCTCGCGTCGCGGTCTCGGTCGTGCGGGGGTGGTTCGGGGTGGCTACAGGGCCTCGACCCCGCGCTCCCCGGTGCGGACCCGGACGACGTCCTCGACCGGGGAGACCCACACCTTCCCGTCGCCGATGCGACCGGTGCGGCTCGTCGTGACGATGACGTCGACCGTCGATGCGGCGTCGATGTCCTCGACGAGGACCTCCAGCCGGAGCTTCGGCACGAAGTCGACGGTGTACTCAGCGCCTCGGTAGACCTCGCTGTGGCCGCGCTGCCGGCCGTAGCCGCTGGCCTCGCTGACGGTCATCCCGGTGATGCCGTAGGTCTCGAGGGCCTCCTTCACCTCGTCGAGCTGGTGGGGCTTGATGATGGCGGTGACGAGCTTCATGCCTGGGCTCCTTCGGGGGTGATCTCCTCGTGGTGGCGGGCGTCGTGCTGGACGCCGCTGCCGGTGACTCCGATGCGACCGCCACGAGCGACGAGGTCGTAGCCGGACTCGGCGTGCTCGGCGGCATCGATGCCGGCGACCTCGTCGTCCTCGGTGATCCTCCAGCCCATCGTGGCCTTGAGGGCCAGGGCGATGACGAGGGTGAGGGCCGCAGAGATCACGAGGCTGACGACGGCGACGGCGATCTGGACGAGGGTCTGGTCGAAGCCGCCCCCGTAGAAGAGGCCGCCCTCGGTGGCGAGGAGACCGGCACCGACGGTGCCCCAGAGACCGGCGACGAGGTGGACGCCGACGACGTCGAGCGAGTCGTCGTAGCCGAAGCGGTACTTCAGGCCGACCGCGAGGGCGGCCAGCGCACCGGCGACGACACCCAGGATCAACGAACCGACCGGCGAGAGGCTGCCGCAGGCCGGGGTGATCGCGACGAGGCCGGCGACGACACCGGAGGCGGCACCGATCGAGGTGGCGTGACCGTCGCGGATCTTCTCGACGACGAGCCAGCCGAGGATCGCGGCGGCGGTGGCGGCGGTGGTGTTGACCCAGACGAGGCCGGCGACACCGTCGGCAGCGAGCTCGGAGCCGGCGTTGAAGCCGAACCAGCCGAACCACAGCAGACCGGCGCCGATCATGACGAGCGGCACGTTGTGCGGACGCATCGCGGTCTTGCCGAAGCCGAGGCGCTTGCCGACGACGAGGGCCAGGACGAGACCGGCGATACCGGCGTTGATGTGGACGACCGTGCCGCCGGCGAAGTCGATCGGCGCGACGTTCGCGGCACCGTCGGTGACACCGGTGATCATGGCGGCGATGCCGTTCTCAGCACCCGAGAGGATGCCGCCGCCCCAGACCATGTGGGCGATCGGGAAGTAGACGAGCGTGAGCCACACCGGCACGAAGACCATCCAGGTGGAGAACTTCACCCGGTCGGCGATGGCACCGGAGATGAGCGCGACGGTGATGATCGCGAAGGTCAGCTGGAAGCCGGCGAAGAGGACCTCGGGGATGAAGACGTCAGCCCCGAAGACGTCGATGACCGGCATGCCGTCCGCGCCGACCGTCTTCGTCACGCCGTCGACCGCGCTGGCGACGCCGCGCAGACCGAAGTTGTCGAAGGGGTTGGCGAAGAGGCCCGCGATGTCCTTGCCGCCGAAGGACATCGAGTAGCCCCACAGGACGTAGACGACCGCGGCGGCGCCCATGGCACCGAAGCTCATCATCATCATGTTGAGGACGGACTTGGCGCGCGTCATGCCGCCGTAGAAGAGGGCCAGGCCCGGCGTCATGAGCAGCACGAGGGACGCGCAGATGATCATGAAGGCGGTGGCCGAGGTGTCGATCGCAGGTGGGTCTGCCAGAGGCATCAGTGTTGGGCTCATGGGTGACACCCAACGGCGCCGGTGTTTCACGTCGCGCGGCCGAATGTTTCAGGCGTGTTGCCGGGTCCGGGGCCGGGTAAGGGCTGTGTTACCTCACCGGGGCGATCCCGGATCGTGAGACGAAGGGGGGCCTCGCCCCCTTCGTCGCCGCGCTGGACGTGCCCTCAGTCGGGAGCGCCGATGGCTGGGCCGTCGTGGTCGACGGTCTCGGCATGGCGGGCTCGCAGGCGCTGGCGCACCTCGTCGGGAGTGAGGGCAGCCCGCCGACGCTCGGCTCGGGCCACCGCGGCCCCCGTCGCGGCGACCCCGACGACCGAGGCGAGGCCGAGGATCTTCAGCAGCCGACTGCGCCGTGCGCGTGCGTCGTTCATACCTGCATCCTGCCAACGGGCGCGACACAATGACGGCGTGCCGACCACCTCCCCCACCACGCTCACCCTCGACGAGGCCGTCGCGACGGCCCGGACCGGCGACGTGTGGGTCTTCCGTGGGCGCAGCGTCGCCGACCGGGCGATCCAGGCAGCGACGAACAGCCCGGTCAACCACGTCGGGATGGCCGTGGCGCTCGACGACCTGCCACCGCTCATGTGGCACGCCGAGCTCGGCCGTTCGTTGCGCGACGTGTGGACCGGCGATCACCACCGCGGCGTCCAGCTGCACGACCTGCGTGAGGCGGTCGTGCGCTGGCAGGAGACCTACGGGCAGCGGGCCTGGGTGCGCCAGCTCAGCCCCGAGGTGGGCCGGGGCGAGGAGGACGCACTGCTGCGCACGATCGCCCGGCTCGACGGGGTCTCCTTCCCCTCGACCGCACGCCTCGGGTGGCGCTGGCTCCGTGGGCGCGACGCTCATCTCTCCCGGCGCGAGGCGGCCCGGCGGCGGCTGCGTCCCGAGGTCGCCTACTGCGCCGAGGTCGTCGCGACGACTTACGAGGACATGGGCCTCCTCGAGCCCGACGTGCCGCTCGGCTGGTACGACCCCGGTCGCTTCTGGAGCGGTGACAACCTCACGCTGCGGGGCGGGTACCGGCTCGGCGGCGAGATCCCCGTCCTCGGCTGAGCTCCTCGCGCAGGTAGTGTCGAGGACATGGATCACCCGGTGCTCGTCTTCGACGGTGACTGCGGCCTGTGCACGCGCTCTGCGCACTTCGCCGCCCGGCGGCTGCGCCCTGCCCCCGACGCCTACGACGTCGATCCGTCACAACGGCTCGACCTGCCGAGCCTGGGCCTGACCCAGGCGGAGTGCGACGAAGCGTTGCAGTGGGTCGCTGCGGACGGACGGGTCAGCAGCGGCCAGGACGCCGTCGCCAGGATGATGCTCGCCTCGCGGCTGTGGGCCCGGCCGCTCGGCGCGGCGCTGCTCCTGCCCGGTGTCAACGCCCTCGCGGGTGTCGTCTACCGCTGGGTCGCCCGCAACCGCCACCGCTTCCCCGGCGGCACCCCGGCCTGCGAGATGCCGCCGCGGGACTGAGCAGGGTTTCAGCCGACGATCGCGTCGACGAAGGCCTCGGGGACGAAGGGGGCGAGGTCGTCCGGTCCCTCGCCGAGACCGACGAGCTTGACGGGGACGCCGAGCTGACGCTGCACGGCGACGACGATGCCGCCCTTCGCGGTGCCGT
>JBHWMJ010000030.1:0-2671 GCA_043423105.1 Marihabitans sp. | reverse complement strand
GACTGCCGCCGGGTGCGGCCCGTCTTCGCCGACTGCTTGCTCTGCCGCTCGCTGAGCAGGGCATGCACCTGGTCCGGCTCGAGCAGACCGGGCAGGCCGAGGTAGTCCTGCTCGTCCTCGGAGCCGACGTCGGCATGCAGCCCGAACTGCTTGCTGTCGTAGAGCACATGGTCGAAGTGGGCGTCGGACTCCAGCGCCTCGAACTGCCCCTGGAGGTCGTCGCTCGCCGCCTCGGCTGCGTTGGCGGCGGCGAGCATGCCTTCTTCTTCGGACCAGATCGGGGCGTCGTCGTCGGCGTCCTTGGGCCGGTCGAGCGCGTGGTCCCGCTCGACCTCCATGCTGCCCGCGTGGGCGAGGATGACGGGCACGCTCGGGAGGAAGACCGAGGCGGTCTCGCCCCGCTTGCGGGCCCGGACGAAGCGGCCGACGGCCTGGGCGAAGAAGAGCGGGGTCGAGGTCGACGTCGCGTAGACACCGACGCACAGGCGGGGGACGTCGACCCCTTCGGACACCATGCGCACGGCGACCATCCACCGCGAGTGGTCGCCCGCGAAGGTCTCGATGCGTGCCGAGCTGCCCGGGTCGTCGGAGAGGACGAGGGTGGGCTTCTCTCCGCAGACCTGCTCGAGGATGCGGGCGTAGGCGCGCGCCTGGGTCTGGTTGCTCGCGATGACGAGGCCGCCGGCGTCCTCGACGTGGCGGCGGACCTCGGTGAGCCGTTTGTCGGCGGCGGCGAGGACCGAGGGGACCCACTCCCCCTTCGGGTCGAGCGCAGTGCGCCACGCCTGGGCCGCGACGTCCTTGGTCATCGGCTCGCCGAGCCGCGCCGCGACCTCGTCGCCGGCGCGGGTGCGCCAGCGCATGCCGCCGCCGTACGCCATGAAGAGGACCGGGCGGACGACGTGGTCGGCGAGCGCCTGGGCGTAGCCGTAGGTGTAGTCGGCCGAGGAGCGCAGGATCCCATCGTCGCCGTACTCGTAGGTGACGAAGGGGATGGGGTTGGTGTCGGAGCGGAAGGGGGTGCCGGTGAGCGCCAGCCGACGCGTCGCCTGCTCGAAGGCCTGCCGGATCGCGCTCCCCCACGACTTGTTGTCGCCGCCGTGGTGGATCTCGTCGAGGATGACGAAGGTCCTCGCGGCCCGGGTGCGCGCCTCGTGCACCCCGGCGTTGGCCGCCACCTGAGCGTAGGTCACGGCCACGCCGTCGTAATCGCTGCTCGTCACGCCGACGGTGTTGGAGAACTTCGGGTCGAGGTGGATCCCGACCCGGCCCGCCGCGTCGGCCCACTGGGTCTTGAGGTGCTCGGTCGGCGCGACGACCGTGACTGCCTCGACCTCACCCTTCGCCAGCAGCTCGGCGGCCACTCGGAGGGCGAAGGTCGTCTTGCCAGCGCCCGGCGTGGCGACCGCGAGGAAGTCGCGGTGGTCGCGCCCGAGGTAGCGCTCGAGGGCCTCGGCCTGCCAGGCCCGCAGCGCCCCCGCGGTACCCCATGCCGCCCGCTCCGGGAAGGCAGGCGAGAGGTGCGATGCGGCGTGCTGGCTCATGTCGACGTCAGGTTAGGTCGGCCTCCCGACAACCACGAAAACGGCGCGCACGCAACCTCGTCCGCACCAGGAGGACGGCTCAGTCCTCGCCGTCCTGGGGTTCGCGCAGCCCCTCCCAGATCTCCCGGCACTCCGGGCACACGGGGAACTTCTCGGGGTCGCGGCCCGGGACCCACTTCTTGCCGCAGAGCGCGGTGACGGCCTCGCCGGTGAGCGCTGATTCGAGGATCTTCTCCTTGCGCACGTAGTGCGAGAAGCGCTCGTGGTCGCCCGGCTCCTGGACCTGCGTGGTGGCCTCGGTCTCGGTGCGCTCGAGGACGCTCGTCGAGGTACCGCCGAAGGGGTCAGTGCCGCCGGGCCCGTCCAGGCTGCCGGGGTTGCCCGGGTCGGTGCTCATGACCGGTCGATAGGCGCTCATGGTTGCCGAGTCTAGGGCGCGCTCAGTTGTGCGAGGGGTCCTCGGGGTACGTCGACACCCACGCCATGAGCCCCCGCTGCCGGCGCAGCACACGGCGCCAGAGGGTCGCCGGGTCGCTGTCGAAGACGTCACCGATCTCGGCGTCGACGACGAACCAGCCGCCGCGCTCGATCTCGTCGGCGAGCTGGTCAGCTCCCCAGCCCGCGTACCCGGCGAAGATCCGCAGCGCGCTGATCCGCGGCCACACCTGCGACTGCTCGGTGTCGAGGTCGACGAGCCCGATCGCCCCGAAGAGCCGTTTCACCCCTTCGGGCGGGTCGCCGTCACCAGGGACGCCGACGAGCCCGACCGCCGAGTCGGTCTGGACCGGGCCGCCCTGGAAGACCATCTGCGGCTCGCTCGCGCAGTCCTGCCAGCCCGGCAGGATGGCGTCGATGGGGGCCTGGACCGGCTTGTTGAGGACGACCCCTTCGGCACTGGTGTCGTCGTGCGCGAGCAGCAGCACGACGCTGCGCTCGAAGACCCCGTCGGTGATCTCCGGGGTGCTGACGAGCAGGCGTCCCGCGAGGCTGTCCATGCCCCCAGTGTCCCTCAGTCGCGGTCGCGGCGAGCCGGTCGGGAGGAGGTGCGGTCACCGCGGTAGCCGCCGTCACGACGCGGACGGCCCTCGCCGCGGTACCCGCCACCGTCGCGGCGCGGGTCGCAGATC
>JBHWMJ010000028.1:0-9243 GCA_043423105.1 Marihabitans sp. | reverse complement strand
CTCCCAGTCGGCGCCGCCGGCCGTCGCGCCGGAGCCGCGCTTGACCGCGTTGTCGATGTTGGTGTTCGGGACCGAGGACTTCTTGGCCTTCTGGATGGCGTCGTAGAGCGTCGGGTTGCCCGCGGGGTCGCCGCCGCCGGTACGCGCGGCGACCTCGATGTTCTTGATGAGCTTGGCGAAGAGCTTGCCCCGCTTGGCGTCGATCGCCGCCTTCTTGTGCTTGGTCGTCGCCCACTTGGAGTGACCGCTCACGAAATGTCTCCCTCGAGGTCCTGCGTGCTGGTTCGACGGGCAACTCTAGTCGTCGCCGCTACCTGCGCGCGTGAGCGCCTCCCCTGCCGTCCTCCGCCTGCGCGTCTGCCGCGTGCCCCCCTTCGTGCAGCCATACTGGGGAGATGACCCGGCGAGCACCGCAGGAAGACCAAGGGGACGACGGGCTGCGTGTGGGCGCCCCCAGGGCGCACGTGGCTGGGGTGCCGGCGGTCGCGCGGGCGCTGCGGATGTCGTTGCGGCAGATGGGTCCCGTGCGCACGGCCCGGGCGCTCGCCTCGGTCAACCAGGAGGACGGCTTCGACTGCCCCGGGTGCGCCTGGCCGGACCCCGATTCCCGGCACACGGCGGAGTTCTGCGAGAACGGCGCAAAAGCTGTCGCCGAGGAGGCCACCACGCGGCGGGTGACGCCGGGCTTCTTCGCCGAGCACGCTGTCGCCGACCTCGCCACCCGCTCCGACTACTGGCTCGGGCAGCGGGGCCGGCTGACGACCCCGATGCATCTCGCGCCCGGAGCGACTCACTACTCCCCCGTGTCCTGGGAGAGGGCGCTCGACATCGTCGCCGGCCACCTCCGTGGACTCAGCTCGCCGGACGAGGCGATCTTCTACACCTCCGGGCGCACGAGCAACGAGGCGGCCTTCACCTACCAGCTCTTCGTGCGGGCGCTCGGGACGAACAACCTGCCCGACTGCTCCAACCTGTGCCACGAGTCCTCCGGCGTCGCGCTCAGCGGCACCATCGGTGTCGGCAAGGGGACCGTCACCCTCGATGACCTCGTCGCCGCCGAGCTGATCATCGTCTGCGGCCAGAACCCCGGCACCAACCACCCACGCATGCTCTCCACGCTCGAGGAGGCGAAGCAGCGCGGCGCGCGCATCATCGCTGTCAACCCGCTGCCCGAGGCCGGGCTCATGCGCTTCGACAACCCGCAGACGGTCCGTGGCGTGCTCGGGCGCGGCACGGCGCTCGCCGACGAGCATCTCCAGATCCGGCTCGGGGGCGACCAGGCGCTCTTCCAGGCGCTCGCGCACCTGCTCCTCGAGCGTGGCGCTGTCGACGAGGATTTCGTCTCGCGGCACACGAGCGGATTCGAGTCGTGGCGGGCCGCGCGGAGTCACCTCGACTGGAAGGCGACTCTCGAGGCGACCGGCTTGACGCGCGCGCAGGTCGAGGCGCTTGCCGACGACCTCGAGCGCTCCGGCGCGACGATCGTGTGCTGGGCGATGGGGCTGACCCAGCATGCGCACTCCGTGCCGATGATCGAGGACATCGTCAACCTCCTTCTCCTGCAGGGGAACTTTGGCAAGGCGGGGGCAGGGGTCTGCCCCGTCCGTGGTCACTCCAACGTCCAGGGTGACCGGACGATGGGGATCTACGAGAAGCCGTCCGAGGCCTTCCTTGACGCCCTCGAGCGCGAGACCGGCCTCGCGATGCCCCGCGAGCACGGGGTGGACTCGGTCGAGGCGGTCCGGGCCCTGCGCGACGGGCGGGCGCGCGTCTTCATAGCGATGGGCGGCAACTTCGTCCGGGCGATGTCGGACAGCGCCGCCGTCGAAAACGGGCTGCGTCGGGCCGATCTCACGGTCCAGGTCTCGACGAAGCTCAACCGCAGCCACGCCGTCACCGGGCGCGAGGCGCTCATCCTCCCGACGCTCGGGCGGACCGAGCGTGACGAGCAGCTCACCGGTGAGCAGGTCGTCACCGTCGAGGACTCGATGGCGATGGTCCATGCCTCGCGCGGGCCCCTCGCACCGGCCTCGCCCGACCTGCTCAGCGAGGTGGCCATCGTCTGTGAGCTCGCCCAGCGGACCTGGCCAGAGCCCGACGCTTCCCAGCGCGTCGTGCCCTGGCGGTCGATGCGGGAGGACTACCGGGTCATCCGCCGGATGATCGAAGGGGTCGTGCCGGGCTTCGACGACGTCGAGCGGCGGATCGCGGACGGCGGCACCTTCCAGCTGCCGCTGGGGCCTCGAGAGCGGCGATTTCTCCCCGGAGACGGGAGGGCCGCCTTCGTCGTGCGCGAGCTCGAGTACCCACGATGCCCGCCGGGGCACCTGCTGCTCCAGACGGTGCGCAGCCACGACCAGTACAACACGACGATCTACGGCCTCGACGACGTGTATCGCGGTGTGCGGCAAGGCCGTCGGGTCGTCTTCGTCTCGCCCGACGACCTGGCCGAGCTCGGGATCTCCGACGGGGCGACGGTCGACCTCGTGTCGGTGTGGCGGGGCACCGCGGGCACAGAGGAGCCGCAGGAGCGCCGCGCGGACGACTTCCGGGTCGTCGCCTACCCGACGGCCCGCGGCTGCGCCGCCGCCTACTTCCCGGAGACGAACGTGCTCGTCCCCCTCGACTCCACGGCCCGCCGCAGCAACACCCCGACGTCGAAGTCGGTCGTCGTCCGGCTCGAGCCCCGCTGATGGGCCGCCGCACCGACCGGGTCAAGGTCCTCCGGCACCGGATGCCCGGGGACGGTGAGCCATCCGCCGAGTCGCGGGTCGACACCCTCGCCGTCGAGGAACCGCTGGAGATCCGCGTCGACAGCGAGCCCTTCACCCTGACGATGCGCACCCCCGGTGACGACGTCGAGCTGGCGCACGGGCTGCTCCGGGCCGAAGGCGTCATCACCACCCGCCAGGACGTCCGCACCGCCCGCTTCTGCACCGACACCGGGACGCTCAACGTGCTCGACCTGGCCCTGACCGTCCCTGGCGGGGTGCCGCTGAGCAGCCAGCGGAGTCTCGCGGCCTTCGGCGGCTGCGGGCTCTGCGGGTCGACGACCGTGGACGCGGTCACCGAGCGTCTCGGTGGGCGACCCGTCGACGGCGAAGGGGTGACCATCCCGCCCGCAGCGATCGGCAGGGCCCTCGAGGGGCTCAAGGCGTCGCAGAAGATCTTCGCGCGGACCGGTGGCACCCACGGGGCTGCCGCGGCCACCGTCGACGGCGCGATCCTCCACGCTCGCGAGGACGTCGGTCGGCACAACGCCGTCGACAAGGTCCTCGGCGCGGTGCTGCTCGGGGACGAGCCGCCTCCGCCGCTGCTCGTCGTCAGCTCGCGGGCCAGCTTCGAGATCGTCGCCAAGGCGGCGGTCTCGCGGGTGCCCGTCCTCGCCTGCGTGTCGGCCCCGTCGAGCCTGGCGGTCGAGGCCGCCGAGCGGCTCGGGGTGACCCTCGTGGCCTTCGCTCGCGGAGATCGGCTCACGGTGTGCACGCACCCTGGCCGGGTTGCCGCAGCCTGACGCGCCTCTGCGCCCTCGGCGCCTCTCAGCGGCCGGGGACCGTGTCGTCGAACTCCACCGTCTGCGGCAGGTCCGCGTGCCCGGCGAGCCGGAACCACTGCACGACGCGCTTGGCCCGGACCCGCTGGACCTCCTTGACCGCCTCGTTGTGGAAGCGACGGGCGAGCTGGACGCGCAGTCCCGCCGCCCGCAGACGTTCGATCGCGGCGCCGCCAGGTCCTCCCTCGGCCTCGATCTGCTCGGCGACCTCGGGCGGGAGCGCGGCGACGAGCACCTCGGACAGCTCGGACTCCACCCCCTCGCGCCCGGCGAAGTGCTGCCCCTCGAGGAGGTCTTTCTCGAACGTCCGCTCGGTCGTCCGCTCGAGGGACTCGCTCGCGGCGCCCGCGACGAGGAAGCCGGTGGCCGGGTCGAGGGCCCCGGAGTTCGCCAGCTCGAGCGCCGCCTCGGCGCGGCGGACGAGCGCCGCGTCGAGCGCCGAGAGCGCGCCCTCGACCTTCGCGTGGAGCCGGTCGAGCCGGGACGCCGAGTAGCTGAGGTACCAGGCGAGCAGGAAGACGAGGGCCGCCGTGACCGCGACCCACTCGAGCGTGCTCATCGGTTCTCCCTCCGTCGGGCTGGCATCTCCCGGGGGGCGCGAGCGTCGAGCACCGTCTCGTAGACCGCGAGGATCTCCGCGCCGACGACCTCCCAGTCGAAGGTCGTCGCCCGGCGGCGCCCGCGTGCGCTGAGCTCGGCCCGTCGGGTCCCGTCGCGCAGGATCGCGACGAGCTGCTCGGCGAGGTCGTCAGGGTGCTCGGTGCGGAAGGTGGCCCCGGCCTCTCCCCCGTCGAGCACGCGGACGAACGCCGGGAGGTCGCTCGCGAGCACCGGCGCACCCGCGGCCATGGCCTCGACGAGGACGATGCCGAAGCTCTCCCCGCCGGTGTGCGGGGCGACGTAGACGTCGACCGAGGCGAGGAAGGCGGCCTTGTCGTCGTCGCTCAGCGGACCGAGGAGCTCGGTCGCGGCCGCGACGTCCTCGGGCAGCCGTGCCTGAGCCGCTGGTGCCGACCCCGGGCCGACGACGAGAAGCCGCGCCCCCGGGATCTCGCGGAGCACCGAGCGCATCGCATCGGCGAGGACCGGCAGGCCCTTGCGGGGCTCGTCGATGCGGCCGAGGAAGCCGACGGTGGGGCGCTCCGGGGTGCCCTGCCACTCCCCCTTCGCCGTGGCCCGGGCGAAGAATCCGGTGTCGACACCGTTCGGGATGACGACCGCGTCGCCACCGAGGTGCGTCGTCACGGTGCGGCGCGCATCCTCGGAGACGGCGATGCGGCCGCTGATCTTCTCCAGCGAGGGTCGGAGCAGCGGGTAGGCCGCCTGCATGGCGCGGCTGCGCAGGTTCGAGGTGTGGAAGGTCGCGACGACCGGCTGGGTCGAGGCCCAGAGCGCCAGCAGGCCCACGCTCGGAGTGACCGGCTCATGGATGTGCAGCAGGTCGAAGTCGCCGTCGGCGATCCAGCGCGAGACCCGGTTGGCGACGAGCGGGCCGAAGTTGAGCCGGGCGACGGAGCCGTTGTAGCGGATCGGGACCGCGCGGCCGGCCGAGTGGACGTACTCGGGCAGCGGGGTGCCCTCGTCCGCGGGGGCGAGCACGGAAGCCTGGTGCCCCAGGCCGATGAGGTGCTCGGCGAGGTCGCGGATGTGGAACTGCACGCCGCCGGGGACGTCGAAGGAGTACGGGCTGACGAGACCGACCCTCATGCCGCGTCCTCCGCGTCCGTGGCGCTGGCGGCCCGGGCCAGGCGGGCGGGGTCGAGGTCGGCGACGAAGACGCGCTGCATCATGTGCCAGTCCTCGGGGTGCTCCCGGACCGCCGCGCCGAGGACGTCGACGCACGCCTGGGTGGCCGCGGCGACCCGCTCCTGCCGCGTGCCCTCCGCCGGGACGACGACAGCAGGGTGGATGGTGATCTCCATCCCCCACCGGTTCCGCCCGCGGCGCAGGTGCCGCATCGAGACCGGGAAGAGCGCGACGCCGGCCTCCACGGCAAGGGCCGCCGGCCCGGCGGCCGCCCGCGCCGCGTGCCCGGCGAGGTCGACCTCGACCCCGGTCGAGGAGAGGTCGCGGTCGGCGAGCAGGGCAGGACGAAGGGGGTGCCCTCACGCAGGTGCCCGAGGAGACGGTCGTAGGTGCCGTGCTCGGCCGGGTAGATCGTCATCCCGAGGCGCTCGCGGAAGTCGAGGAAGGCGCGGAACATCTCCTCGGGCTCGAGCCGTTCGGCGACCGTCACGACGTGCCCGAAGCGCCGCGCGCACCACGCCCCCGCGAGGTCCCAGTTGCCGGTGTGCCCGAGGAAGGCCAGGACCGGCCGGCCGGCGTCGAGCTCGGCGTCGAAGTGCTCGGCCCCCACGACCTCGACAAGGTCGTCGACCTCGTCGGCCGAGAGGGCGGGCAGCCGGAAGGCCTCGACGTAGTAGCGGAAGGCGCGTCGTACCCCTTCGGCCGTCAGCGCGTCCAGCGCGGGGTCGTCGAGCTCGGGCCGCAGGCGGGCGTAGTTGGACCGGAGCCGCTCGACCGACGGGCCTCCCCGTCGGTGGACGATGCCCGCGACCGCGTCGAAGAGCGCGTAGGCGACAGGGGCGGGGATGACCCGCAGCAACGCCCACGCCGCTCGGAAGGCGAGCACCGTCAGCCGCTGCTGGAAGCGGTGGAGGCCCCGCACGGTCAGGCCTGCGGCGCTGAGGCCAGGGCCTGCCGGCGGACGAGCAGCATGCGCTGGAGGATCGTCACGGCGCTGGCCACGGCCAGCACGGCGAGCACGGCGGTGAGCACGACCTGGGGCAGCCCGAGGCCGACGAGACCGGTCGTGACAAGCGTGCTCACGAGTCGGTCGGCACGCTCGGCGATCCCGACGTCGGCCCGCATGCCCAGCCCCTCGGCGCGAGCACGTGCGTAGGAGACGAGGCTGCCGAGGATGAGGCACGCCAGCGCCACGTAGGCCATGAGCAGGTCCTCGCCGCCGGTGAAGAACCAGATGGCCAGTCCGCCGAAGACCGCGGCGTCGCCGAACCGGTCGAGCGTCGAGTCGAGGTAGGCGCCCCACACGCCCTGACGCCCCTGCATCCGCGCCATGATCCCGTCGAGGGTGTCGGAGAAGACGAAGGCGGTGATGAAGAGGACCCCGGCGAGGAGCTGGCCCCGGGGGAAGAAGAAGAGGGCACCGAAGCACACGCCGAGGGTCCCGACGACGGTGACGACGTCGGGCGAGATCCCGAGCCGCAGGAGCAGCCGGGCGATCGGGGTGAAGACCTTGGTGAAGAAGGCGCGCGCGTACTTGTTGAGCATGGCGCTGCCCAGGGTAGTCGGCGCCCGGCCACGGGCCCGACGGCTCGGCGGTGTGTCTGGTTCGTCACGGTGGGCGGTCTGCCTTGCACCGGGCGGGTCGGAGGAGTTGGGTGAAGGTATGGCCGTACAACAACGCAACTCACATCAGGTGCCGGTCGTCGAAGGGGCCCACCAGCTGCGCAACGTCGCACTGGTGGGTCCTTCTGGTTCCGGCAAGTCCCGCCTCTTCGAGGTCCTTACCGGCGTGCGCACGCCCGCCGACCAGGTCGATCGCTCCAGCGCGCTCGTCGCCGCGACCGCAGCTCTGCCCGGCACCGACCTGTCGCTCACCCTGCTCGACACACCCGGCCACCCCGACTTCGTCGGCGAGGTCCGCGCGGCCCTGCGCGCCGTGGACTCCGCCCTCTTCGTCGTCTCGGCCGCCGACGGTGTCGACGCGAGCACGCGGGCGCTGTGGCACGAGTGCGCGCTCGCCGGGACGCCGCGCGCGGTCGTCGTGGTCCAGCTCGACGCCGAGAGCGCCGACTACGCGGCGACGCTCGCCGAGTGCCAGGCGGTCTTCGGGCAGGGCGTGCAGCCGCTCGGGATCCCGGTCGCCGGTGAGGGCGGTGCCCTGACCCAGGTCGTCGACCTGGTCCTCGGCGAGGTGCACGACTACTCCGGCCCCGAGCGGCAGGTCCGCCCGGCGAGCGAGGAGCACGCGCAGGTCTTCGACACCTACCGCTCCGCCCTCATCGAGGGGATCATCGAGGAGTCCGAGGACGAGTCCCTCATGGAGCGCTACCTCGGTGGCGAGGAGGTCGGCTTCGAGACGATCGAGCACGCGCTGCTCACCGCCGTCGGGCGGGGCAGCTTCTTCCCCGTCGTGCCCGCGTCGGCCGAGACGGGCTCCGGCCTGCATGTCGTGCGGCACCTCATCGCCGCCGGCCTGCCGTCGCCGCTCGCCCGTCCGCTGCCGGTGGCGACCGGGGTGGCGGGTGGCGAGCCCCGTGAGCTGACGTGCTCCCCCGACGGCCCACTGGCTGCCGAGGTGGTCCACACGCGCAGCGACCCCTACGTCGGTCACGTCTCGCTCGTGCGGGTCTTCTCCGGCACCCTCCAGCCCTCCTCCGCCGTGCACGTCTCCGGCCACCTCGACCGTCTCGACCCAGGCCAGGCCACGACGCGCGCTGGGCACGACGAGGACCTGCGGGTCGGCACCATCGGCGCTCCTCGTGGCGACGAGGTCGTCGAGCTCGACCGGGCCGTCGCCGGCCAGGTCGTCGTCGTGACGCGGCTGAGCACCGCGGCCACGACGGACACGATCTCCTCGCCCGAGGACCCGCTGCTCGTCGAGCCGTGGGCGCTCCCGGACGCGCTGCTGCCGGTGGCCCTCGAGCCGGTGACCCGCAACGACGAGGACAAGCTCGGCACCGCGCTGCGTGAGCTCGCGGCCGAGGACTCCGCACTGCGGGTCGAGCGCGACACCCGCACCGACCAGGACGTGCTGTGGACGACCGGCGTCGCCCACCAGGAACTCGTCCTCTCGCGGCTCAAGGAGCGCTTCGCCGTCGACGTGCGGACCACCCCCGTCAAGGTCGGGCTGCGCGAGACCTTCACCGGTCCCGCGGCGGCTCAGGGCCGGCACGTCAAGCAGTCGGGTGGGCACGGCCAGTTCGCGGTGTGCCACCTCGAGGTGGCGCCCGGCGAGCCGGGCAGCGGCATCGTCTTCACGGAGCGGGTCGTCGGTGGCGCCGTGCCGAAGGGGTACATCCCGAGCGTCGAGAAGGGCGCCCGCGCCCAGCTCGCCGCCGGGCTCCTCGCCGGCTGGCCGGTCGTCGACGTCGTCGTCACCCTCACCGACGGCAAGGCGCACAGCGTCGACAGCAGCGACCAGGCCTTCCAGACCGCGGCCGGCCTGGCCCTTCGCCAGATGGCGTCGGCCGAGGTGATGACGCTGCTCGAGCCGGTCGACGAGGTCCACGTCGTCGTCGATACCGAGCACGTCGGCGCCGTCCTCACCGACCTCGGCAGCCGCCGTGCGCAGATCCAGGGCACCGACGCCGAGGACGACGAGGGCCTGCGGACCCGGGTCAGCGCGCTCGTGCCGCAGCTCGAGCTCGTCGACCACCCGATCGCGCTGCGCAGCGTCGCCCGTGGCACCGGTGAGCTGCACCGCTCACCGCACGGGTACGAGCCGATGCCGGAGCGGCTGGCTGCCGAGCACGCCGCGGGCTGACCGGACCGGCTTCGCACCAGGTCAGGACGTGGGCCAGGCTGCGGCGAGACGGGCCCGGGACTCCTCGAGGAGGATCGGGATAGCCTTGGTCTGCGCGACGATCGGCAAGAAGTTCATGTCGCCGCCCCAGCGTGGGATGACGTGCTGGTGCAGGTGCGCGGCGACACCGGCACCGGCGACC
>JBHWMJ010000052.1:0-2789 GCA_043423105.1 Marihabitans sp. | reverse complement strand
ATACTCAGCCCGACCGGTGCACCGCCCGCCGGGGTGAACCCGCAGGAGGGCGACCCCGCGACGGTCGCGGCGATCGACGAGGCCGCCGAGGTCGGTGCGAACCCCTACCCGGAGGAGCGCCCGGTCGAGGAGACCCAGCAGATCCCCGAGGGCGGCACCGTCGACCCGGACGAGCGGCACTGAGGTCTCGATGAGCGACCCTGAGGTCACCGCCGCCGAGGCTGGTGCCGCCACCGGGCCGGTGGCGGCCGCGATGGACCTGCCGCGGATCGAGGCCGCGGTCCGCGAGATCCTCGTCGCGGTGGGGGAGGACCCCGACCGCGAGGGACTCAAGGAGACCCCGGCGCGAGTGGCGCGGGCCTATGCCGAGACCTTCGCCGGCCTGCACCAGGACCCGGCCGAGCTCCTCGCGACGACCTTTGACATCGACCACGACGAGCTCGTCATCGTTCGCGACATCGCGCTCTACTCGACCTGCGAGCACCACCTCGTGCCCTTCCACGGGGTCGCCCACGTGGGCTACGTGCCGGGTCACAGCGGCCAGGTCACCGGGCTGTCCAAGCTGGCTCGCCTCGTCGACGTCTACGCCCGTCGCCCGCAGGTCCAGGAGAGGCTCACGAGCCAGATCGCGGACGCGCTCGTCGAGCATCTCGACGTCGCCGGCGTCATCGTCGTCGTCGAGGCGGAGCACCTGTGCATGTCGATGCGCGGCGTACGCAAGCCGGGTGCCCGCACCCTGACCTCGGCCGTCCGCGGGCAGCTGCGCAACCCGGCGACCCGGGCCGAGGCGATGGCGCTGCTCACCGGGGCACGATGACCGCACGGCGGGCGTCCCCGCGGCCCGTCGTCATGGGGATCGTCAACGTCACCCCCGACTCCTTCAGCGACGGGGGTCGCTGGTTCGACGAGGACGCGGCGGTGGCGCACGGGCTCGAGCTCGTCGCCCAGGGCGCGGGCATCGTCGACGTCGGCGGGGAGTCCACCCGGCCGGGTGCCGAGCGCCCGAGCGAGGACGAGGAGCTGCGGCGGGTCGTGCCCGTCGTGCGGCGCCTCGCCGAGGACGGGGTCGTCGTCTCGGTCGACACGATGCGCTCGCGGGTCGCGGAGGCGGGCATCGAGGCCGGCGCCGCGATCATCAACGACGTCAGCGGCGGTCTCGCCGACCCGGCGATCGCCGGGGTCGTCGCGGGGACGGACGTCCCCTTCGTCGCGATGCACTGGCGGGGCCACTCGACCGACATGTACGGGCCGGCCCGCTACGACGACGTCGTCGACGAGGTGTGCCGTGAGCTGACCGACCGGGTGGACTCGTTGCTCTCCTCCGGCCTGGCGGAGCGCCAGATCGTCGTCGACCCGGGGATCGGCTTCGCCAAGAACGCCGACCACAACTGGCAGCTGCTCGCGGGTCTCGACGAGGTCGTGGCCCTGGGGTACCCGGTGCTGCTCGGCACGTCGCGCAAGCGGTTCCTCGGCTCGGTGGGTCGGGGCGAAGGGGCCGAGCGGCCGCCTGCGGAGCGGGACACCGCCACTGCCGTCACGACGGCGCTCGCCGCACGGCAGGGCGTCTGGGCCGTGCGCGTCCACGACGTCGTCGCCTCCGTCGACGCGCTCGACGTCGTCGATGCACTGGAGGGTGGTCGTGGCTGAGCGCGACACCATCGAGCTGCTCGGGGTCCGGGCGAAGGGGTACCACGGCGTCTTCGCCGAGGAGCGACGCGAGGGCCAGGACTTCGTCGTCGACGTCGTCATGTCGCTGGACCTCGGCCCGGCCGGGGCGAGCGACGACCTCGGCGACACGGTGAGCTATGCGGACATCGCGGCCGACGTCGTCGCCGACATCGAGGGCGAGCCGCTCGACCTCATCGAGGCGCTCGCCGCCCGGATCGCCGACTCCGTCCTGCGCTACCCGCGGGTCGAAGGGGTCGAGGTGACGGTGCACAAGCCCCAGGCGCCCGTCGGGGTCCCTTTCGGCGACGTGCGGGTGCGGATCGCCCGAGAGCGCCGTGCGCCCGTCGTCATCGCCCTCGGCAGCAACCTCGGTGACTCCGAGGAGACCCTGGCCGAGGCTGTCGCCCGACTGCGTGGCGCCGGTGTGGACGTGAGCTCGTCCCTTCGCCGTTACGTCACCGCCCCGGTGGGCGGTCCCGAGCAGCCTGACTACGTCAACGCCGTCGTGACCGGGACCACCGGCCGCTCGCCGTGGTCGCTCCTCGCGGCGATGCACGAGATCGAGGCCGACCTCGGCCGGGTGCGTGAGGTGCGCTGGGGCCCCCGGACGCTCGACCTCGACATCGTCCAGTACGGCGACCCGGCTGTCGCGAGCGACGTCGTCCTCGACGAGGAGCGCCTGACGCTGCCGCACCCGCGGGCGCACGAGCGCGCCTTCGTGCTCGTGCCGTGGCTCGCGGTCGACCCCGACGCCGTCCTGCGGGTCGACGGCGAGGCTCGGCCGGTGCGCGAGCTCGTCGACGGTCTCGACACCGACGTCGTCCGTCCGGTGGCCAGCGATGCTCCCTGACGGGCTGCGCCCGCGCGCCACCGTGGGGACGGGCCTCGTGGTGGGCGTCGTGTCCTGGTTGCTCAGTCGCTGGTGGCTCGCCGGCGGTCGACGCGTCCTCGAGACCCCGTGGCTCGCGGCCGCGCTGCTCGCGGTGATGGCGGTCGCGCTGCTCGTCGTCGCCTGGCCGATGCGGCGCTACCGGCGCGAGGGGCGCCGGGTCGACCCGCTCCGGGCGGCGCGCACGCTGAGCCTGGCTCAGGCGGCAGCACTCACCGGGGCGATCGTCGCG
>JBHWMJ010000025.1:0-21878 GCA_043423105.1 Marihabitans sp. | reverse complement strand
CGCTCGCTCGATGCGCTCGGCCAGGGTGAGCGCCTCGACCCGCCCGAGCCCCCGGGCGAGGCCGACGAGCGCCTCAACCGGGCTGGTCATCATGGGTGAAGGCGAGCGAGCGGTACGGGCCCGACAGCGGGACGAGCAGCCGACGGTCGAGGAAGCGGTTGCCGCGCTCGCACGACGTCTCGGGCAGGAAGGTGCAGCAGTGGCACGCCGCACCGTGGAGGAAGTCCTCGCCGTCCCTCGGCAGACGCATCCCGCACACCGGGTCGGAGGAGCACCGCATGGCCTGGGCGAGCGCCGACTCGACGAGGGCGGGCAGCCGGTCCTCTCGGCTGAGTCGCACCAGCCCGCCGAGGGTGCCCTCGCTGTCGGAGGCCGTGGTCGCGAGCAGCACCCCGGCCGCCGGCTCGCGCCCCGGCCGGCCCTGCCACGCGTACAGCCGCTCGGTGATGCTTGCCCCGCCGTACCCGCTCGACATCGCCATCCGACGCATGAGGAGGTGGGCGAAGGTGTGCACGAGCCAGTAGCGCGGCGGCGGCAGGGTGTCGTCGGGGTCGGGTGGCGTACCGGCGGTCTGCGAGAGTCGGTTCGCCAGGCTCAGCATGTATGCGGACCGGTGCGCGGCCCACAGCTCGCTCTCCTCAACCTGCGACTCCCACGCAGCAACACGCTCCTCATCGAGCTGAACGAAGATCCCCTCGCCCTGGTCGGCGGTCGCGACCGTCCACCGGGGCCGGCGCGAGTCGAGCGCGACAAGCCGACCGCGCGGGTCGCTGACCCGGTCAAAGTCGTCGAGGCGGGTGAAGCCGAGCAGCGCGTTGACCTTGCGCAGCTTGTCCACGGCGAGCACCCGCGACACGTACGGGGTTGCAGCCGCAGTCTCCGGGCGGGGTGAGAGGGTCAGCCCGCTCGCCTCGTGCTCCCACCGCTCGGCGGCGGGCTCACGCAGCAGGTAGTCCCACTCGGGACGGAGCAGCTCGACCGGGTCCCACTGCGGCGGCTCGTCGGCGTCGGTCTCGGTCTTGGCCACACCCTCGTCGTCAGCGCCGCTACGGAGTCGGGCCAACGCCGCCTCGGCCAGCTCGGTGAGCTCCGCCTCGCCGCGCCCCTCGACGCTGACGTGCTCCCGGAGCACGCGGCGCAGGAACTTCGGCGCCTCGACGAGCTCGGCCAGCTCGTCGGGGTCGTCGGCGAAGGCCGCCGCGACGTCACCGACCTCGTCGGACGCGGCCACCTCGTCGATCTCGCTCGGCATGACGACTACGGAGGTGACGGTGGGGAACCAGAGGTTCGACGCGCCGACGAGCATGAGGACGGCCGGCTCGCTGCAGCCCTGTGGGTCGAACCCGTCGAGGTGCGGGTGACGCCCCCGACAGCGCGGCAGGTGCTGGGCGGCCTGCTCGCCCCGCGCGGCGGTCATCGTCCGCGATGCGCCGCAGCTGCGGCACTCGACCACGGCGTTGCCACCACCGACGGAGACGTCACGCAGCCCGAGGGTCGAGGAGTCCCGGGCCTTCGGGCAGCGCCCACCCTCGTGGACCCACCAGTCGTAGGGGAACTCATCGAGGTGACCGGCAGTGCACGCGAGCAGGTAGCGGGCGGTGACGACGGGCTGCGGGGTCTTCTTCGCCCGCGCCTGTCCGGTAGGCCCTCGCCGTCCCGTGCAGTCCTCGTGGCGGAACTCGGCTAGGTCGGGCCGCCGCGGCACGGCATTGCGATAGCTAAACGTGCCGACCTTCGCGAGCAGATCACACCCGGTGCACCGCATCCACTGAGGGAAGACGATCGTGTCGACACCGAGGTCGTCCCCCTCGGTCGAGCCGAAGGTCGGGGTGGGTGCCCACGGGAACTCCCGCAGCTCCTCGACCTCCGGCCCGAGCCAGGTCTTGACGAGGTCGAGCAGCCGCGGAGCGGTCACCGTGCGGGGCGCCGTCCGTCGCTTGTAGATCCGCTCCATCGAGCGGTAGCCGCTCGTCATGACGGTGAAGCTCGGCAGGTCGATGATCGCGCCTGGCCCGTAGGTGAAGAGCAACGACGACGGGCGCTGACTCCCGACCCGGGCGAAGTTGCGGCTGCCCTGCCCCTCGGCGCTCGCGGCGTCGGCGAGCGCGTCGGGCCCGTCGTCGTCCCCGCCGAAGGCCGGTCCGGTGGTCGTCTCCATCACTCCTCCTCCGTCTCGTCGTCAGCTGCGTCGTCCCGCGTGGTCGTCGGAGGGTCGGCCGGCTGCCACTGCGGCTCGTGGGGGTAGCGAAGGACCAGCCGGTCGGGCAGCGGCGAGAGCAGCAGGTTGATCTCGGGCTGCACCTCACGCATCGAGTTGGCGACGACGAAGGGGGCCAGCCCGGCCCGCATCGTCAGGCCGGCGGAGTCCTCGGCACTGCGGAAGAGGGCCTGGGAGCCAGACCGGCTGCGCTCGTAGACCAGGCCGAGCTGGCTGCCCACGGCGTCGGCGCGGCGCTGGCGCCAGTGGTCGAGCCGGTTGAGCAGGCGGCTGCGGGCGAAGGCTGCGCTCTCGGCGTCGGCGGCGGGCTCGACCCGGTCGACGAGCCGGTCGACGAGGCCGGTGAGGTGGTCCCAGCGGTCGTCGACCCGGGCCGCCCCGCGCTCGGGCGAGAGCGAGTCGTCGGAGGGGTCGCCGCCGTCGAGTACCCGGGAGGCGCTGACGAGGATCGCGTCGAGCCCGCGCTCGAGCGCCGTCGCGGAGAAGGGCGTGACCGACAACGCCTCGACCTGTGCGTAGAAGCGGTCGTGGTAGTGCTCGAAGGACTCGAAGTGGGCCAGGTCGCGGGGCCTCGCCCAGTTGCCGAGGGTGACCACGAGTCCGGGTCGGTCGGCGTCGCGTCCGACGCGGGAGGAGGCCTGGATGTACTCGGCGGTGTTCTTGGGCTGCCCGACGACGAGCATGAGCCCGAGCCGGGTGACGTCGACCCCGACCTGGAGCATCGAGGTGGCGAGCACGGCGTCGTAGGGGTTCTTGTCGGCACGCCTGACCTGCTCGCCGCGGCGTCGCGCGGCGATGATCTCGTGCCGGGCCGCGGTGCTGTGCAGGTCGGGGTCGAAGGGGAGCGCCATCTGGTCGAGGGTGCTCGTGATGTCCGACCCGGAGACCCGCCCGGTGAGCTCGGCGGTGTGCAGCCCGGCGTACGTCGTGCCGTAGCGGCGGGGCAGCGACACCCCGCGTCGCCCGGTGCGCAGCACGGTCGTCACGTCGTCACCGAGATAGCGGGTCAGACCCGCGAGCTCGCGCACGGTGTTGAAGTACGCGACGAGCGTCGAGTAGGGATCACCCGCGGGCCCGCTCGTGTCGAGCGCGAGCTGCCCCCCGGCGAGGAGCAGCTCGGCGAGCCGGATCTCGCCGACGACGTAGCGCGACCCGGGTGTCGTCACGCCGACGTACCTCCGTCCGGGGTGCTCCGGCGTCGGCTCGACCTCGGTGGAGAAGTACGTCTCGGACGCGTCGAGCACCTGCGGGGGGAAGACGGTGAGCCCCCGTCCGTACAGCGCGGTGACCTGCTCAGCGGCGTTGCGGACTGTCGCCGACGAGGCGACGACGAGGGGGCGGACGGTCGCGCCGTCGGCGCGCTCCCACGTCGTGAGCACGTCGATGGCGACCTCGAAGAGCCCGACTGTCGTGCCGAGGGCGCCGGTGATGAGGTGCAGCTCGTCCTGGATGACGAGGTCCGGCGGTCGCAGTCGGGAGTGCGGGAGGCGGCGGGCGGCCGGCAGGCCCCCCTTCGCCGGGTGCCGTCCCTGGTGCGCGATGGTGCACGCAGTTGAGTCGGGGTGGACGTAGCCGTGCCGCTCGCAGCGCTCGCCGACGTAGCCGAAGAGGGCGGCGGCCTCGCCCTCGCGGGCGAGCCGGGCGAACTTGTCGACCGTGCCGACGACGAAGGCGGGGGTGAGCCGGTAGATCTCCTCGTCGGTGGTGAGGACAGGCAGGCCATCGCGGACCTCCCCGCCCTCGGCGAAAGGGCACCGCTGGCGCGGGTCGCCGCAGCGGACGAAGACCCGGCCGGCGGCCTCGTCGACCCGCACCTGGGCCGGGGTGATGCTATGCCCGCACCAGGGACAGCGACGCAGCTGAAGCACGGGCAGGCGCTTCGTCCGGCCCTCGTGCGCGGCGGCGACACCGGCGGCAGCCTCGCTCACCCGCTTCGGTGTGACGGCGCTGCCGACCCACAGCCCGATGCGGAAGGGCACGGTGCCCCAGGTCGTCGGGTCGGCGGCTCGGACCCGCTCGGCCGCGCAGATGAGGGTGGTCGCGCGCTGGAACTGCTGGGCGGTGAGCAGGCGCAGCGTGTAGCGCATGAGCACGGCGACACCGTCGCGGCCGTCGAGCGGCCCGTCCGCCGACTCGACGACACCCTGACGGCGGCGGATGGCGAAGGTGTACGCGGCGAGCCCGAGGTAGGCCTCGGTCTTGCCACCACCGGTGGGGAAGAAGAGGAGCTGGACGCTAGGGTCGGCGCCCGAGCGGCGGGGCAGGGTCGGGTCGGTGAGGGCGGGCAGCTGCATGAGGACGAAGGCGAGCTGGAAGGGGCGCCAGAAGTGCGCGCGCTCCTTGAGCTCGACGACGGTGGCGACTGAGGCGTCGTAGGCGGCGCGGCTGTCGTCGGCGCGTCCGGTCGAGATCTGGCTGTGGACCCGCTGCTCAGCCATGACCTCGCACATGAATCGGAAGCACCGCAGCGCCTCGTCCTGCTGCTCCGCGCTCCAGCGCCCCTCCCCTGCCGGCGCGGTGAGCAGGTCGATGCCCTCGGCGAGCTGGGCGTGGACGAGCCGGGCCTCGTCGATCGCGTCGTCGGCGGTGTCACGGAGTCGCTCGGGCAGATCGCGGTCGGCCTGGGCCTGCCGCTCGCCGAGCCAGGTGAGGTAGCCGTCGAGCATCGGGGTGAGGCCGGCGCGCAGCTCGGCGGGCTCGGCGACCGCGAGCGCCCGCATGTCGAGCATGGCGCCGGGGATGGGCGGGGCGGTGACCTGCGGGGTCTCGGCCTGCGGCAGCCAGGTGGTGCGGACCTCGGTGGCGGCGCGGGCGGCGACGTCCTCGGTCCAGGTGACCGAGCAGGTGCGTCCGATCGCGTACTCGAGCCGGTCGCGGTACTGCAGCTCGAGGCGCAGCTGCTCGTCGCGGTCGGGAGCGTCGTCGGGGATGGGCGGGGCGGGGTCGACCAGCGCGTCGCGCACGGGCAGCAGGGCGGCTGCTCCCGCGGCGCTGACGACGAGCTCGGTCTGGAAGAGCCAGTCGGTGAGCGGGATCGGCCCGTCGGGCCGCTCGGCGTCGTGGCAGAGGGCCAGCTCGACGACCCGGCGCCCGGTACCGCGCTCGGGGTCGTCGTCGTCATGGACGTCGACGCGAAGGACGACGTCGCCGTCGACCTCGATCGTGTGGGTGGCGAAGGGGGTGAGCCGCCCGACCGGGACGCTCACCTCGTGGGTGTGCTGGGTCCGGCGGTAGGCCCGGACGTCCGCGCCGGAGCGGGTGACCTCCCCGGTCTTCTCCGCGGCATAGGTGCCCCAGCGCACGGTGACGGTGAGGCTCGCCTGGCCGGGGTCGACCTGGCAGCGCAGCCCCATCGACGTGGGATGGATGATCCCCCGCCGCAGCGCCGCGTCCTCGGCCGCGTCCGCCCCCTCGTCCGCGACGACCGTGGTGTCATCGGCGTCCTCATCGACCACCGCGTCGTCGTCACCCTCGACCACGCTCCCTGAGGTGCGACTCGAAGGGCCCCCACCACCCGCGAGCCGTCGCGGCGCGAGCTTGCCGACGAGGTACCGCTGGTCGGGCCGCTCCCGGCTCAGCTCGTCCTCGCCGTCGGCGGGGCCGAGCAGCTCACGGCTGAGCAGCATCGTGAGGCTCTCGCGAGCGGCATAGGAGCTGCCATCGGCCGGGTAGGGCGGGGTGATGGGCGCGGGCGGCGCCGGGTCCGGTGCGCCGCGGCGGGATGAGGTGTGTCGACTGGACGGCGTGGTCATGACGGCTCCTCCCCCGCCTCGACGGCGGCGCGGCGGTGGTTCTCGGCGAGCAGCCGGTCGAGCACCTCGACCCGGGCGGCCGGGCTGATGGTCCAGCGGGTCATCTGGCGGTAGGTGTGGTGGCCGTGCGCGAGCGGCAGGTCCGACCAGCCGTACGCCTCCATCGTCGCCTCGTCGATCTCGACGTGGACCTCGCGGAGCCGGTCGACGTCGGCGTCCACACCCGGCGCGACCGCCGGGTCGTGCACCCGGTTGTACAGGGCGGTGAGCCCCACATCGAGGCGGGTCATCATCGCGCGGCGCTCGCTGTCGAGGACCCGACCCGCCCTGGCGAGGCGATCAGTCGACTCCGGCCGAGAGAAGGTGTCGAAGACGTCCGACGGCGTGTATCGGGGGTCTTTACGCATTCCCGATCCCCAGGTGATCGCCCAGAGCGTGTGCATCGACGACGAGAGGACGGCCTGGTCCCCGTAACTGTCTGTCGCGAAGACCCCGAGCGCATGACTGAAGACCGTGCCAGTTGTAACGCGATACGGCATCACGGACTTGCTGACCAGCGCGATGACGAGGCACTCGTCGAGGTCCGCGAGCGCCTCACGAAGGTCACGCCCCTCACGCCAGAAGAGCCACCAGGGGGCTCGCGCGACCTGATCGCTCTTGCTCAGCCGCTCGGGCTTGACCAGACGCTCGACCTGATCGAAGGCAGACGTGAAGCGGCGCGCCGCCTCCTCCGACCGACCGTCGAAGTCGATGACCCAGCGCGAGGGGCTTGCGTCCGGACGCGAGTTGAGGTCTTCGCCCGTGAGGTACGGCTTGATGACCTCCGCGTTCGCGGAGTCGTCGCCGATCCACTCGCGAGCCTGCTCGGCGGAGAGCAAGAAGCCCCGGCCATAGATGTTGTTCCCCTGATAGGCGATGCCCGCGTTCTCCGCGAGCCGCACCGGGTGGCCGGTGACCCGACCCTCCGGCTCGAGCAGGGTCGAGATTGACCCGACGACGACGTCGTCGGCGACCCGCCGGGTGCCGGCGGGCACGGCCCCCTTCGTCGCCCAGACCGCGGCGTACTCGAGGTTGGCCGACCTCGCCGGCCACGACCGGCTCTGGATCGCCCGGGTGATGCTCAGGCCCCGCTCGACCATCTGGTCGAGGCCGACCTCGCGGGTGTCGCCCTGGGCGAGGGTGTTCGTCGCGATGAGCCCGAGCCGCCCGCCGGGGCGGAGCAGGTCGAGGGCGCGGAGGAAGAAGTAGGCGACGAGGTCCGCGCTGCCCCGACGGCCCCCGGCGACCTGGTGGACCAGCCAGTCACGGACGTCCTGGCCCATCGCGCCGGTGAGCTTCTGCCCACCGAGGAAGGGCGGGTTGCCGACGACCGCGTCGAATCCGCCCCGGGCCATGACGTCTGGCAGCTCGAGCACCCAGTGCAGCGGCTGCCACCGGTGCCGCCCGGTGTCGGCGCCCACCATGAGACCCACCTCGAGCCGACGGTCGAGACCGGTCGGGTCGCCCTCGACGTCGGCGAGGACGAGCCCCCGCAGCAGCCCCATCGCGTCGTCGAGCGCGCGACCCGGCTTGCCACCGCCGTGCAGCAGGCCCGTGGCGATCACCCCGTCGGCGGCGCGGCGCAACGGCGCCACCTCGGACCGTGACCGCTCGTTCTGACTGTGCTTGGCCCGGGCGTCGAGGCTGGGATGCCTTGGGTCGATCTCGGCGCGCAGCCGCTCACGCATCCGAGCCGCCCGCTCGAGATGCACACCGACCTCGAGGACGTCCTCGAACTGGCCATCAGCCCCCACGGCCCACGAGGCCTGCTCGTCGACCCCGGCCGCCGGGTCGGGGTGCAGCTCCTCGACTTGGCGCACCGTCGTCAGTCCGAGCAACGAGTTGCCGACGAGCACCTTGTCATCGACGAAGGAAAAGGGCTTGGCCGGGTCGAGACTGACCAGCCACAGCGAGAGCTTGCACATCTCGACCGCCATCGGGTCGATGTCGACCCCATAGATGCACCGGGCGACGACCTCGCGGCGGGCCTGGAGCAGCGCCGCGTCACGGTCACCCTCGACCCGGCTCTCGTGCTCCTGGCGGGCCTCGACGACCCGAGCCGCGAGATAGCGGACCGCCGCGACGAGGAATGCACCCGACCCGCAGGCGATGTCGGCGACGTGCAGGTCGAGGATCTCCTCGGGCGGCCGGACGTGCCCAGGCCGACCGGCCGCGAGGTCCTCGGCGCTGGCGTCGTGGCACAGCGGCTCGAGCGCGTGCCGCACGACCTCCTCGGCGAGCGCGCTCGGGGTGTAGTGGGCGCCAGCGTGCCGACGCCCGGCCGTCTCGACGACGGCGAGATCGCCGGGCTGGAGCACGACGAGCCGGCCCCTCAGATCACGGCGGACAGCGCCGATCCATGGACGGACCGCCTGTCTCGTCGTCTCGTCGTCCGGGGCGACGAGGCGCAGCGCCCGCTCTGCATCCTCGAGGGTGTCACCGGCGGCCAGGGCCTTGGCGAGCTGCTTGGCGGTGGGGAGCTTCGCCGAGGGCTGGTGCTCCTTGGCCCAGGCGATGATCGCGGCAGCCGTGGCTGCATCGTCGCCGTGCTCCTCGACGAGGTCGTCGAGGACGCGCACCGGCACCTCGGCCTCGCGGCCCGCCGGGCCGATCACGCCGAGGGTCAGCTCGGTGACCGGCGCGCAGGTGTAGCCGAGCAGGCCCTCGTAGATGTAGCCGATCTGCTCGACGTCGACCTCGCGGAAGGAGACGCGGCGCGCCTCCCCCTTGACCCGGGCCACCTGCACCGCGTCGAGCGCGGCCCGCATGACCCGGTCGCTCACCGTGAGCACGAGCCGGCCAGCCTCGTCGCGCCGGTCGAGGCAGGCGAAGCGATGCGGGTCCATGAGCGATCCGCCGTACGCCGGCAGACGCAGGTCCTCGAAGGTCGCGCCGTCGTACAACGCGGTCGAGGTAGCGAGCAGCCGGTGCCAGGTCTCGCTCGTCGCGTCGAGCGTCTCCTCGCCGCTCTCCCGGGCGCGGGCGTCGAGCGCGTCGAGCTGACCGGTGAGCCCGTACGCCGAGCGGTAGGTCTGGCTCGCCGGCAGCAGGCCGCGCTCCTCGGCGAAGAGGAGGAAGACCACGCGCATGAGCACGGTGACGCTCGCCTCGTAGACCTCGCCCGGCGACGGCAGAGGGTCGACGGCACCCGCGGCGCGAGCCGCGCGGCCGGCGTCGGAGAGCGCGGCGACGACGAGCTCGACGGCCTGGCGGACCTGGCCGCCGAGCGACTCGGTGACCTCCTCGGCGGCGAGCACCGACCGGGCGAAGAGCGCCGGCAGCCGGTCGTCCGGGTCGCCGCCGACGACCCGCAGGGGCGAGAGCAGCTCGACCATCGCGTCACGGACGTCGGGCTCGGCCGACCACGCCTGGGCGTCGACGACCCCAGAGGCCGGTAGACCCCCGTCGCCGGGGACGCTGACCAGACCCCACCAGTGGCCGTCCGTCACAAGACCCAGGGGGACGCCGGCTTCGCGGCACATGATCTCGAGCCGCTCGACCGGGCTCGTCGCCCAGCCGTCGTCGGCCGGGCCGTGCAGCGACTCCACCGGGTCGACGAGCCAGACGAGCAGCGCCGGGCTCTCCTCGGCCCCGCCGAGGGACCACGTCGCCCGGTGCGCGGTGCGCCCGTCGGGAGCGACGGCGACCGCGGTCAGCGGCGCCGGGGCGAGCTCGCCACGCCACCCGACGACCTCCTCGAGGACGACGCGCACCCAGGAGTCACGCTGCTCGCGGTAGGCGTCGAGGGCGGCGGCACCGCCGCGGTCCCAGGCGTCCCACGCCCGCTCAAGCGGAGCGGCGGCCTCGGTGAGGGTGAGACGACGCTCCCGGTCGAGCGGGGGGATGCCCTGCGGGTAGACGCTCGCGAGTGCGGGCGCGGCGAGCCACGGACCCTCGGTGGTCACGAGGCGCAGCCAGTCACGGTGAGCGGCCGCGCCGGTGCGGGCTGGCGGGCGCTGACCGGAACGGGACGCGGTGCGGCGCGGAGTGCGGGTCGCGCGGGTCATCGGCTCATCCCCTCGGCGTCGGCCGGCGTCAGCGCGAAGACGAGAGCAGCCGTCGTGACGTAGCTGCTCACGTCGGCGTAGCGCTCACGGGTCGCGGCGACCTCGCGGGCCTCCTCGTCGTCGAGCTCGTCGAGGCGGCGGCGCAGCGCATCGAGATCTCGCTGGCGCTGCCGGGCCTGGTCGTCCGGGAAGAGCATGGCCTCTGCGCTCTCTCGCTCGTCGAGCATGACCGAGATGGAGCGGCTGAGGTTGTCGCGGAAGGCGGCGTAGATGGCCCGGGCCCGCTCGACATCGGCCTCACGCCGCCGCGAGAGGTCGTCCGCTACAGCGCTCTGGCGCGCCTCGGCCCGCTCGGCGATGCGGCGCTCCAGCCGCTCGCGCAGCGGCGAGTCGGGACCCCACTGTGCCGCGAGCGACTCGCGTACGGCCCGGTCAGCCAGGCTCAGCTCACCCGCGTCGAGGACGCCGTCGAGCACCCGCTCGACCCGCTCCTCTGCCATCTGGGCCCCACGCAGGCGGACCCCGGCGACGACGACCTCCTCGTGCAGACGCACCCCTCCGCGACCGACGAGGACGAGGCGGCAGACCGCAGCCGCGCACGAGACGGGCAGCTCTGGGTCGACCACGGCGGTCACCCGGGCGAGGTCGCCGCTGCCTGCCGCGAGCGCGCTGCGGAGAGTGCGGGCGGCCCGCTGCAGCAGGGGGTGGCCGAGGTGGACGTGGACGAGATCGGTCCGTGCCTGGCCCCCGTCGTCAACAAGTGCGTCGGCGTCGAAGGTGATCGGCCGGTTGACCCCGGGCCGCAGCCGGGTGTCGAGCCCGACGACCGCCGAGCGCCAGCCCGGCGCGAGGGTCGGCACCGTGTAGACGGCGGCGTCGGTCCGGTCGTCGCCGACCTCGACGAGCGGCGGCTGAGCAGTCATCGTCAGAGCGGTGTCGACGACGCGGCGCGCCGCGGCCGGCGTGAGGTGCATGCGCTCGCGCTCTCGCACATGGTCACGGGCCAGTGCGGTGAGCTCGCGGTTGAGCCGCAGGCTCCCTGCCAGCGTCTCGTGGACCGCAGCGGCACCCCCCTTCGCCACCGCCCGTGTGCCGCCGATCGCGGCACGCGACCGCGGGAGGAAGTGGCCCTGGATCTCGGCGTCGATGACCTCGTTGACCGAGCCCAGGTCACCCCCGATCCGCTCGACCTTGCGGGCCACCCGCTGGAGGAAGCCGAGGTCGGCCGCGTACGTCCCCGACCCCTGGACCGGGGCGAAGGTGTAGATCTCCGGTGGTCGGGTCTGGCCGTAGCGATCGATCCGGCCGATCCGCTGCTCCAGCCGTGAGGGGTTGAAGGGGATGTCGAGGTTGACCAGCCGGTGGCAGTACGCCTGCAGGTCGATGCCTTCGCCGGCCGCGTCGGTCGCCAGGAGCACCCGGACCGGCTCATCGCTTGGCGCGGCGGTGAAGCGCTCACGGATCACCTCGCGGGTCTCGGTGTCGACCGAGCCGTCGATGACCTCGAGCCGCCCTTCGCCGTAGCCCTGCTGCTCGAGCAGGCCCTGCATCCAGCGCAGCGTGTCGGCGTACTCGGTGAAGAGGACGACCCGCTCGCCTGACCACGTCGCGTCGTCCGGGCGGCAGATCGCGTCGAGCCAGGTGAGCAGGGCGCTCGCCTTGGAGTCCGCGCGGTACTCGTGCTGGCGGCCCCAGGTGATGAGCGCGTCGAGATCGGCGTCGGTCGCCGCCGAGAGGGGGTCGCTCGCTCGAGAGCGGCGCAGGGCCTGCAGCTCGGGATGCTCGACGGCGCCCTCCTCCTCGTCGGTCTGGCCCGAGCCGAGGACGTCGTCGTAGAGCCCGTCGAGGCTCGCCTGGTCGAGGTCGCTCCAGGCTGCGCCGCCGTCCGGGTCCCCGGCCAGGTACTGCTCGAGGGTGAGAGCGAAGGACCAGGGGCTGGAGAGGAACCGCTTCTTGAGCAGGAGGGCGACGAGGTCGCCGGCGGCCCGGTCGCCGTTGGCGCGGGCGCTGTCGCGCAGCACCCGGTCGAGCAGGGCGAATGTCTGCTCCTCCTCGGTAGTGGGAGTGAAGGTGATCTGGCGGACGACCCGCTGCTGGAAGCCCTTGTCCGGCAGGTCGCTCTTGAGCCGGCGCACGGTCACCTCGTCGAGGGCGTCCTGGTCGATCTGAGCTCCGCGGGAGAAGCGGCGGTCGTCGACCATCTCGAGCAGCGCCGTGAAGGACTCGGTGTGGCCGTTGTGCGGGGTCGCGCTGAGGAAGAGGCGGTGCTCGCAGGCCTGCGCCAGCTCACGGGTGCGGCGGGTGCGCTGGCTATCGACGGCGTAGCCCCGCCCACCGGAGAGGGCGGTCGGCGAGGCCGGGGCGACGTGGTGGGCCTCGTCGACGACGAGGATGTCGAAGGCATAGCGCCGCGCCGAGCCGGGGCGGCCGACGTCGCCGAGCGCCTCCCTGACGAGCCGCTGAGCCCGCGGGGTGGGCAGCCAGGCCATGCTGACGATGACGCGCGGGTAGAGGCGAAGGGGGTTCGCCGCGAGGCCGTAGGTGCGGCGGGTCCGGGCCATCTCGGCCGAGTCGACGATGACGAACTCAAGGCCGAACTTCTCGCGCATCTCGTCCTGCCACTTCAGGGCGAGGCTGGGCGGACAGACGATGATCGCCGTGCGTGCGCGATGGCGCAGCAGCAGCTCTTGGACGACGAGTCCGGCCTCGATCGTCTTGCCGAGGCCGACGTCGTCGGCGAGGAGGAGGTTGGTGCGGGGAGAGGCGAGCGCCCGCCGCAGCGGTTCGAGCTGGTAGGCCTCGACCGTTGCGCCAGAGCGGAAGGGTGCCTGGTAGGCGTGCTCGTCGGCCGTGGTGACCGCACCCCACCGGACCGCGTCGACGAAGGCGCCGAGGGTCGCCGGGTCGTCGAAGGCCGCCGGGTCGATCTCCTCGGGCAAGCCCTGGTCCGGCAGGACCGACTGGCCTACCTCGATCTCCCAGATCACGGTGAGCTCGTCGCCGAGGCGATCCTCCTCGAGAGACTGGAGGGTCACCGCGTGCTGCAGCTCGGCGCGCCCATCGTCGGCCGGACTGCGGACCAGGCCCTGCTCGACGACGTCGGCGACCGCCCAGGTCGCGCCCCGCACCGATACGACCTGGCCCACCTGTGGACAGGCGGGAGGCGGCTGTCGGTCAGTCGTGCCAGGCTGCCCGGACGGGCTGGCGACGGCTGCGGCGCTCATGAGGTGCCTCACTGAGATCGAAGGGCTTGCGATGGTTGAGATGACACACCGGGGAGGTGGCCACGGCGACACTCTCACATGGTTGCGAAAATCGCAAGGGGTGTCTACCGTGGGATCTATGAGCACCCCGATCGAGCGCGTCCGCTCCCTCCTCGACGAGCGCGGCCTGACCCAGGCCGAGCTCGGTCAGGCCATCGGCCTCGATCCGTCGAAGATGTCGAAGTCGCTCGGGGGCCAGCGCCGCTTCAGCTCGGTGGAGTTTGCGCAGATCGCCGAGCACACCGGGGTGACGGTCGACTGGCTGCTCACCGGAGCAGTCGACGAAGTGGCGCTTGCGGCGCGGGCCGAGTCCGGCACCAACGCCGCGGACGCCGCCCGTCTCGCCCGCACGGTGGTCGAGCTTGCCCAGGTCGCAGCGGACCTCGGCCGACCGCCACGCCAGGTTCGTCTGCCGGCGGTCGACCTCGAGAGCGGGACCTGGCGCGAGCAGGGCGAGCGGCTCGCGGCTGCGGCCCTTGCCGTGCCAGGAGCCGAGGGGGTGGCGTCGAGCCTCGACCTCGCCGGTGCCGTCGAGCGGGTGTACGGGATCGACGTCGGCGTCCTCGACATCGAGCACGACGTCGACGGTCTCTGCGCCCGACAGGGTGAGGTCACGGTGATCCTCGCGGCAACGACACCTCTGGCCGCACGGCAGCGCTTCACCCTCGCGCACGAGCTTGGTCACGCTCTGGCCGGCGACGACCAGGGTCTGCGGATCGACGTCGACGTGACGAACCCCGGTCGCGACGGCACCGAGGTGCGCGCCAACGCCTTCGCCGGCGCCTTCCTCATGCCTGAGGACGGCATCCGGGCACGAGTCGGCGATCAGATGCCCACCCGTGAGCTGGTGGCCGCGCTGGCGCTCGATCTCGCCGTGAGCCCGTCGGCGCTCGTGTCTCGGTTGGAGTCGCTCGGCCTCGTGGACGGGCTGACTGCCGGCCGCCTCTCCGACATGTCCGTCAAGCAGGCTCAGCAGATCACCGGTCGAGCGAGCGAGTGGGTCGAGCGCACCGCACTGTCGAAGCAGGAGCGCCCCCCAGCTGACCTAGCCGCCGAGCTGTACGCCGCCTACGTGGAGGGCCGCACGACCCTGCGCCCCTACGCCCGGCTCCTCGGTGAGGACGTCGAGGAGCTGCGCGCCTCGCTCGAGGCCACCGGAGGTTGAGCATTGGCCTACGTCTTCCCGGACAACACGGTCCTGTGCAACTTTGCCTGCACCGACCAGGTCGGCCTGCTGCTCGGTCACCTACGCGGACGCGGCCGATGGGTCGAGGCCGTGGCAGCCGAGGCCCGCCTCTCCCGTGGACACCTGCCCGGGCTCGCGGTGCTGCTCGGGGAGAACGCTCCGCTGGGCGAGCCGATCCGGATCGAGGACCCGGCCGAGATCGCGGCGATAGAGCGCAAGCGCCGCACGGTCTTCGGGGGCACCGCCGACAAGCCTCTCCAGCACCTCGGCGAGGCTCAGACCTGCCACCTGCTCCAGACCGACCCCACCTGGGCCGGGGCGACCTGGGTCACCGACGACCAGGAGGCATACCGCTACGCGCAGCAGCAGGGCATCCTCGCCCGCGGCACAGTCGACCTCTTCCGATCGATGGTCGCTGACGCTGACCTCACTGCCGCTCAGGCTCATGCGCACCTGCTCGCTATCGACGCGATCAGGACCGGCCTGCCCATCCCTGAGCGGCCCGACGACCTCGTCTGACATCGAGGGGCAGCTCTGGACGACCCCGACCTTTTGCAACAGTCTGAGGTTGAGCGTCGCTATCGGGCCGATGCCCGACGCCCCGCCGACTCCCTCTTCGAGTTGAGCCTGACCGAGCCCGCGGCCGGTATGGATCGCGTAGACCTTGAGCTTCTCCGGGCGCTGGCCCGTGAGCTAGCTGCCCTGACACCTGACGGCGTACCCGGACCCCACTCACTTGAGATCTGGGACAGCCAGATGAGCTGGGGCGCCTCCGGTGGCGCCGCTGACATCCTCCTGTATGTGGCAGAGGGCGCACTGGCTTTGACCGTGGAGGAGATGATCCGAAGGGTCCTCATCGGCACGCGCGAGATCCGGCGAGGACCGGCGGTAGCCCTGGAGGAGGCTGCTGCCGACAGCGCAGCACGACAGGCAATCGCACGGCGCTACCCGGTCGAGGCCAGCGCTCTTAACCCCCACGGCGAGTCCTCAACAGGAGACTCGATGAGCTGGACCCTGACCTACCGGACCCCATCTGACGAATTCGAGGTCCAAGTTCGGTCGGTAAAAGGCTTCGCATCGCTCACAGCGATCCGACGGACCAGCCTGGGCGAATAGTTCGAGGGGGTCCCGCACGCGACAACGCCTCTCCGGCGATCCCGACGTACCGCGGGGATCCGCGACCAGTTAGCGGATCACCCCTTCGGGCGGGTCATGTCCTTCGGCACCACCCAGGCGTCGAACTCCTCCTCGGTGAGGTTGCCCGACGCGACCGCGGCCTCGCGCAGGGAGGTCCCCTCCTTGTGCGCCTTCTTCGCGATCGCGGCCGCCTTGTCGTAGCCGATGTGCGGGTTGAGCGCGGTGACGACCATGAGGTTGGACTCGAGGTTGGCGGCGATCCGCTCGCGGTTCGGCTCGATCCCGACGGCGCAGTGGGCGGTGAAGGAGCGGCAGGCGTCGGCGATGAGCCGGGTCGACTCGAGCACGGCGTGCGCCATGACCGGCTTGTAGACGTTGAGCTGGAAGTTGCCCTGCGTCCCGGCGAAGCCGACCGTTACGTCGTTGCCGAAGACCCGCGTAGCGACCATCGTCATCGCCTCGGCCTGGGTCGGGTTGACCTTGCCCGGCATGATCGAGGAGCCCGGCTCGTTCTCCGGGATCGTCAGCTCGCCGATGCCGTTGCGCGGGCCCGAGGCGTACCAGCGGACGTCGTTGGCGATCTTCATCAGCGCCCCGGCGAGGGTGCGCAGCGACGAGCTGAGGGTGACGAGCGCGTCGTGCGCGGACAGCGCCGCGAAGAGGTTCTCCGCCTGGTGGAACTCCAGCCCGGTCTCCTCGGTGACGTGGCGGGCGACCGTCGGGCCGAGGTCGGCGTGGCTGTTCAGGCCCGTCCCGACGGCGGTGCCGCCGATGGCCAGGCCGCGGACCCCTTCGTCCGCCCGGCGGACCGTGGCGAGCGCCCCGACGATCTGCGCCACCCAGCTGCCGATCACCTGGCCGAGGGTCACCGGGGTCGCGTCCTGCAGGTGGGTGCGGCCGACCATGACGACATCGGCGAAGGCGTCCGCCTTGGCGGCGAGGACGTCGCGCAGCTCGGTGACGGCCGGGTAGAGCCGCTCGTTGACCTCGAGCGCGACAGCGATGTGCATGGCCGTGGGGAAGGTGTCGTTGCTCGACTGGCCGCGGTTGACGTGGTCGTTGGGGTGGACGGGGTCCTTGCTGCCGCGCTCGCCGCCGGCGATCTCGATGGCGCGGTTGGAGATGACCTCGTTGGCGTTCATGTTCGACTGCGTGCCGCTGCCGGTCTGGAAGACGACGAGCGGGAAGTGGTCGTCGAGATCGCCGGCGATGACCTCGTCAGCAGCCCGGACGATGAGGTCCGCGACCTCGGAGGGGAGCTCGCCGAGCTCTGAGTTCGCTCGTGCCGCCGCCTTCTTCAGCGTGCCGAGGGCCCGGATCATCGTCCGCCCCCAGACGAAGCTGTCGCGTCCGATGTCGAAGTTGCCGAGCGAGCGCTGGGTCTGCGCTCCCCAGTAGCGGTCGGCGGGCACCTCGATCTCGCCCATGCTGTCGGTCTCGGTCCGGGTCTGCTCAGGCATGCCCGTGACGTTACGCCGCAGCGGTCGCTTCGAGGCTGCTACGTCGTACCTCAGCGAGCATGGTGGTCGAGAACATCGCACCTCAGCGAGCATGGTGGTCGAGGTGCGAGGAGCTCTGCGACGAGCCTCGAGACCGGCGAAGGGGGGTCAGCACGCCTTGGCGAGCCGCTCGGCCGCCGAAGCGATGCCGAGCCAGGTGTGCCGGTTGCCGGCCCAGCACCAGCCGACCTTCGGGGCGCCGTCGCGCTCCTTGCCTCCGTCACGCTCGGCGCCGCCGCTGATCCAGATCGCGGGGGTGCGCTTGTCGAGGCCGGGGCCGGCCTTCTTCGGCTTGCGCGAGGCGATCGTCATGAAGCAGTGGTTCGGCTCGAGCCGGGACGGGTCCTGGAGCAGCCACGAGATGCCCTCGTTGACGGTGAGCGGGGTGCGGCCGCGCCTGAGGATCTCCGGCAGCGCCTCCTCGGGGCTCCAGTCGCGCAGGTCGTCACCCCGCTCGACGCCCTTGAGCACGTACAGCGGCACCTCTGGAACCTCGACCTCCGGGATCAGCCCGAACCGCCCGAGGTCGGTCATGTCCGGCACGACGAACCCCGGCTTGCCGAGGCGGGTCAGCAGCGGCGCCAGTCGCGCCGCCGGCACGAGCGACGGGTGGATGACGAGCGTCCCCGTGCACGCCAGAAGGTCGCCCCCGACCATCTCGACGAGCTCCTCCTCGTCGCGACCGGTCAGCTCCTCGAGACCGAGGTCGAGGAGCCGGTCGAGCTGCTGGGCGATGAACATGCGTCCAGTCTCACCCTCAGCTGCCGGGGCGCAAAATACGGGTCTGACCAGCGGCTGCCCCCTCGACCAGCCCGTCGAGCGCCTCGTCGAGCCCGGGCGCGACGATGACGTCCGAACAGGCTCGCCTCGGAGACGAAACCCGCCTCGTAGATGCCCCGCAGCGCGGAGAGCAGCGGCTGCCAGAACCCGTCGCCGCTCTCGGTCGGGGCGTCGAGCAGGGCGATCGGCGTCGAGTGCAGCCCGATCTGCCGCCACGTCCATACCTCGAAGAACTCCTCGAGCGTCCCGATCCCGCCGGGCAGCACGAGGAAGGCGTCGGCGTGCTCGGCCATGAGCGCTTTGCGCTCGTGCATCGAGTCGACGACGTGCAGCTCGGTGAGGTCCTGACGACCCCACTCCCGGTCGACCATGAAGCCCGGGATGATCCCGACGACCTCGCCCCCTTCGCCCAGCGCGCCGTCGGCCAGGGCGCCCATGAGCCCGCTCCCGCCCCCGCCGTAGACGACCCGGATGCCCCGGCGGGCCAGACCGGCCCCCACCTCGCGGGCGAGGTCGACGAGAGCGCGGTCCACGCCGGGGCTCGACGCGCAGAAGACACAGACGCTGCGGAGGGTCACGACGACACCTTAGGTGCGCCACACCCTCGACCCATGACGAGCACCGGCGCCCCTTCTGGCTCGGCGTCGGCATCGGTGAGGCGTCGTACGGGCCGGCGTCGAACACCGTCGTCTTCGACGCCTTCCCCCCGCAGCGGCGCAGCCGCGCGATCAGCATCCTCCAGACCGGTATCCCAGTCGGCCTGCTCCTCGCCTTCCTCACCGTCGGGATCATGGTCGAGGCGTTCGACTCGTGGCGCGCCCCCTTCGTCGTCGCGGCCGTGCCGGGCTTCCTGCTCGCCGTCCTCATGCTCTTCGTCCCCGAGCCGCGCCGCGGTGCCTCTGACACCGAGCGGGTCGACCCGCTCGCCGCGGCCACCGGCGGCGACCGCCCCTACCGGACGATCCTCGCGAACCGACGGTGCGCTGGCTCATGGTCTCCGGGATCGGGCTGCAGATCCCCAACTACGCCGTCGCGACCTTCGTCGTCGCCGAGACGAGGACCCGGTCGAAGGGGGCGTCCTCGGGGCCCCGAGTACGCCAGGGCCGGAGGGCACCGTCATCGGCAGCGGCCTGCCCATCATCCCCGGCAACGACGACCGGCAAGCGCTTAAGGTGCAGACGATGGGCCGCCCAGACCTCACCGTGCTCGCCATCCCCGGCTTCGTCGGGGCGATGGCGGCCGAGTACGCCTGGTTGCGCCGGCACCCCGCGCCGACGGGCGCCGACGGGACCCCCGAGGACCGACCCGCCGACTACGAGCTCCACGACACCATCGCCTCCCTGGCCATGGGCGTCGGCAGCCTCGTTGCCCCCTTCGTCACCGGGCCGGTGCTGCGGCGGATCGCGCCGGGCACCGGACGGTGGGGCACCGCGATCATCGCGGTCGGGGCCGGCGCCGCCGTCGCGACGACCGTCGCCAACATCCTGCGGACCCGACGGGAGCACGGCGGGCTGCCCGAGGCCGGCACCGTCCCCGGCGGGGTCAAGGACAGCGGCGTCTCGGTGCGCTCGCGGGCGGACGCGCTGACGCGCCTGACCCGGGGCACCGCGGTCGCCGCCGTCGCCTCCGCGGCACTGGCATCGGCCACCGTGTGGACCACCCAGACCTCCGCCACCCGGCTGACCCGGCTCGCCCCCTTCGCCGTCCGCGGCCGGTGGGCGCTGCCGCTCGCCGTCCTCGGCTGGGACGCCATCTACTACTGGAACCATCGCCTCGCCCACGAGGTGCGCTGGCTGTGGGCGGTCCACGTCGTCCACCACTCCAGCGAGCGGTACAACCTCTCGACCGCGCTGCGCCAGCCCGTGGCCGAAGGGGTGACGATGGCCGTCCCGTACGGCCTCCTCGCGCTCCTCGGGCTGCCGCCACGGGCGATCGAGGACGCGCGGGCGCTCAACCTCATCTACCAGTTCTGGATCCACACCGAGGCGATCCGTTCGATCGGGTGGCTCGAGCGGGTGCTCAACACCCCGAGCCATCACCGTGCGCACCACGGCAGCCAACGGCAGTACCTCGACATCAACCACGGCTCGATCCTCATCGTGTGGGACAAGCTCTTCGGGACCTTCGAGCCAGAGGTCGAGCGGGTGCGCTACGGGCTGACGACGAACATCGACACGTTCAACGTCGGGACGATCGCCACGCACGAGTGGCAGGGCATCGCGCGCGACGTGGCCTCGGCGCCGACCTGGTCGGACCGCTTCGGCTTCCTCCTCCGGGGACCGGGGTGGGCGTACGAGCGGCGGGCCGAGCTGGAGTCTTCGACGGCGAAGGGGGACCCGCCGGCGGCGGTGCTGCCCGCGGAGCCCCTCGTCGCGGGCTGAGCGTCGGTGGTACCTGACAGCCTGGGGGCATGACGAGCTACGTGGCCCTCGGGGACTCCTTCGCCGCGGGCGTCGGCGCAGGTCGGCGACGAGCCGGTCCGTACCGCACCGACGCCGGCTACCCCGTCGAGGTAGCCCGCCGCACCGGTCTCGAGGTCGCCTACCAGGCGGTCCTCGGCGCGACCTCCGCCGACGTGGTCCGCGACCAGCTCGGACCGCTGACCCGCCGGACCCGACTCGTGACGATCTCCCTCGGGGGCAACGACGCGGGCTTCGTGCCGGTGCTCCTCGAGTGCGTCAAGCCCGCGTGGATGTCCCGCAGCGACGAGGTCATCGACGAGGCGCTCGCCGTCGCCAGGGCCGAGCTGCCCGGCCGGCTTCGGACGGTGCACCAGGCGGTGCGCGCGGCGGCCCCCGACGCGCGGGTCGTCGTCACCAGCTACCCGCACCTCTTCAACGGCGTGAGTGACTGCCACCCGCTGACCTTCGTCACCGTCGCGGAGATGCGCCGGCTCGCCGAGGCCGCCGACCTCCTCCACGGGATCGTCGCCGCCGCCGCGCACGAGGCAGGGGCCGAGGTCGTCGACGTGCGTGAGCGCTTCGCCGGGCACCTCGTGTGCGACTCGCCGGAGTGGCTCAACGGGCTGAGCTGGCCGCTCGAGGAGTCCTACCACCCCAACCTCGCCGGGCACGTCGCCTACGCGAGCGCAGTCCTCGACGCGCTCGAGCTCGACCCGCTCCTCGGACCGGTCACCGAGGAGCTGCCGGTCCGGGTGCGGGGTGGGCGGTGCGTCGGCACGGCGCCGACCTTCCGGCTGCCGGACCTGCTCTCCGGGGCGTCGCTCGACGGGGCTGCGGCGCACGGCCTCGACCCCCACCAGGTCGCCGATCTCGCGCGCTGCGTCCGCGACACCGACAACCCGAGGGAGCGTCGGCTCGAGGCGGCCGCGGAGCTCCAGGAGATGCACGCGACCGTCGCGCGGTGAGGAGCGCCCCCCGTCGTCGTGTCAGGACTTCTTGAGCCGCTTGACGAGCTCCTCGGCGACGGCCCTCGCGCTCTGCGGGTTCTGGCCGGTGATGAGGGTGCCGTCGCGCACGACCTTCTCGGCGAAGGGGCGCAGCGCCTTGGTGTACCTCGCCCCCTGCTCCTTGAGGGCCTCGTCGAGACGGAAGGGGATGGCGTCGGCCCGGTTGGCGAGCTTCTCCTCGGCGGGCGCGAAGCCGGTGACCTTCTTGCCCTCGACGACCGGGCGACCGTCCGCACGGGCCGCGCTGAGCAGTCCGGCCGGGCCGTGGCAGACGGCGGTGACGTACTTCCCGGCGTCGTACATCTCACCGACGACCCGCGCGAGGTCGGGGTTGTCCGGCAGGTCGAACATGGTCCCGTGACCGCCGGGCAGGTAGAGCGCGTCGTACTCCGCGGAATCGACGTCGGTGATGGCGACCGTGTCCTCGAGGAGGTCCATGATGGCGCGGTGGGTGAGCTCGCCGAGCCAGAGGCCGGTGCGGTACCCCTTCGTCGCGTACTCGCCGGCGCTCGTCGTGACGACGAGGATCTTCTTGGACTGCTGCTTCTTGGCCATCTCCCCAGCCTCGCACCCCGGAGCGGGCCTGCG
>JBHWMJ010000023.1:0-20585 GCA_043423105.1 Marihabitans sp. | reverse complement strand
CTGCGCGGACGCGGCCTGCTGCTCGCGCAGGTCGAGCTCACGCTCGGCCGCACGCTCGCGCAGGTCGGCGGCCTCCTGACGGTTTGCCTCGACCTGCCGCTTCTTCGAGCTGGCGACGACCAGCCCGATGATGACGAGCAGGGCGATGATCGCGAGTGCGATGAGTAGCCACTTCATGGTTTCTGCTCCTCCCGGTGGCCGGGTCCGACCACGCATCTGCCTCACGCTACGAGCGCGGGGCGGCGGTGCGGGGGGCGAGCGACCCCCTCTTTTTCGCCGGAGGCACGAAGACACCCCACGTACCTGGAAGAGCTCACCTACCCTTGCTGCGTTCCCGCCCTGGGGGAGTTCGGTGAGGTACCACCACGTGGGGTGCCGACGACCAGGGTACTAGCCTCGTGGGCGTGCTCACCAACCCGCGTCGTCTCTTCCGTCTCGTCGCCACGGCCGAGGTCGTCAGCTGGACGCTCCTCATCATCGGCATGGTGCTCAAGTACGTCACCGACACCACCGACCTCGGGGTTCGGGTCTTCGGCGGGATCCACGGGCTTGTCTTCCTCGCCTACGTCGTCGTGACCCTGGCAGCGTGGGTGGACCACCGCTGGCCGGCCCGCACCGGCATCCTCGCGCTCGTCAGCGCCGTGCCGCCGTGGATGACGCTGTGGTTCGAGCGGTGGGTCGAGCGTCCCGGCAACGGCGGGCTGCGCGAGACGTGGCGCCTGGGCGAAGGGGGTGAGCCGGCACGGTCCGCGCCGGAGCGGCTCGTCGCATGGGCGGTCCGGCGTCCGGTAGTGGCGCTCGCGCTGGCGCTCGTGGGGATCGTCGTCGCCTTCGGCGTCCTGCTCGTCATCGGTCCCCCCGTCCCGAGCAGCTGAGGTGACCACGGCTCCCCCCTTCGAGGCTCCTTCGTCGCACCTCAGGACACCGCCTTCGCCCGAGGTGGCGGACGGCAGCACGAGCCACGCCCTGGTCGCCGGCGTCGTCAGCGGTCTCGTGGGCTTCACGAGCTCCTTCGCCGTCGTCCTCGCCGGGCTCCGCGCGGTCGGCGCCGACTCGACCCAGGCGACCTCCGGGCTGACGGTCCTGTGCCTGGCGATGGGCCTGGGCTGCGTCGTCTTCAGCCTGCGGACCCGGATGCCGATCACCATGGCCTGGTCGACCCCGGGCGCCGCACTCCTCGCCGCCACCGCCACCCCCGCCGGCGGATGGCCGGCCGCGGTCGGGGCCTTCGTCGTCACCGGGCTGCTGCTGGCGCTGCTGGCCCTCGTCCGCCCGCTCGCCCGCCTCGTCGCCGCGATCCCCGACGAGCTCGCGGCGGCCATGCTCGGCGGGGTCCTGCTGGTCCTGTGCGTCGCCCCCTTCCGGGCGCTGGCCGCCGACCCTGCCGTCATCGCCCCGGTGATCCTCGCGTGGCTGGTCGGATTCGTGCTGATCCGCCGCTGGGCGGTGCCGATCGCGCTCGCCGTCGCGCTCGTGGTGATGCTCGTCGGTGGCGCGCTCTCCGAAGTGGGTGCGGGCGACCTCGCGCCCGTCCTCGACGTCACCGCGCCGGTCCTCGACGCGGGCGCTCTCGTGGCGATCACGATCCCCCTCGTCGTCGTCACGACGACGAGCCAGAACGTCCCGGGCGTCGCGGTGCTGCGCTCCTTCGACTACGAGCCCGACCCTCGACCTCCCCTGGTCCAGACCCCCACCGTCGTTGGCTCGCCGGCGTCTCGTGCGGGGCGACCTACCTGCTGTGCGGGGCGTTGACCCCCTTCGTCGTCGCCGTCGCCGCAGGCGCGCCGGCCGGGCTGCTCGAGACGATCGCCGGCCTGGCGCTGCTCGGCACGCTCGCCGCATCCGCGGCGAGCGCCTTCGGCCCGTCCGGGCACCGTGAGGCGGCGGCCCTGACCTTCGTCGTCGCGGCCTCGGGCGTCACGATCGCGGGCGTGGGCGGGGCGTTCTGGGGGCTCGTCGCAGGCGGGGCTCTGCTCGTGGCCCTGCGCCGTCGGGACAAAGACGTGGCTCCCCGGTCCTGAGGGACGCGGGGAGCCGCTGGCGGAGGATATGGGATTTGAACCCATGAGGGGTTTCATCCCCAACACGATTTCCAATCGTGCGCACTAGGCCACTATGCGAATCCTCCAACGGAGAAGATTACCCGACCGTCCCAGCCTCACCGAATCGCCGCCCAGCCGACAGAAGCCAGCCCGAACGAGCCGCTCGACGGCTCGACCCGGCCGCTCGTCCCCCGCTCCGGGCGAAGGGGTGACCTCTCACCCCTTCGCCCGGTTGGATGGCCCCATGAGCAATGGCGCCTGGGCCGCGGCACACGCGGCGAGCATCGACGACCCGACCGCCTTCTGGGGCGAGGCCGCGAAGGCCATCGACTGGATCACCCCGCCGACGACGGTGCTCGACGACAGCGCGGCACCGCTCTACCGCTGGTTCCCGGACGGCACCCTCAACACCTGCTACAACGCCGTCGACCGGCACGTCGAGGCCGGCCGGGGCGACCAGCCCGCGATCCGCTACGACTCCCCGGTGACCGGCGCCAAGCGGACCCTCACCTACTCCGAGCTCCTCGACCAGGTGAGCCGGCTCGCCGGCGCGCTGCGCTCGCTGGGCGTCGAGAAGGGCGACCGTGTCGTCATCTACATGCCGATGGTCCCCGAGGCCCTCGTCGGCATGCTCGCCTGCGCCCGCCTGGGCGCGATCCACTCCGTCGTCTTCGGCGGCTTCGCCCCCGCCGAGCTCGCCGCCCGCATCGAGGACGCCGCGCCCAAGGTCATCCTCTCCGCCTCCTGCGGCATCGAGCCCAAGCGGGTCGTCGAGTACAAGCCCTTCCTCGATGCCGGCATCGAGCGGAGCGAGCACAAGCCCGAGCACGTCGTCGTCCTCCAGCGCGAGCAGGCCACGGCCGAGCTCACGCCGGGTCGCGACCACGACTGGGATGAGCTCATGGCCTCCGACGCGGCCCAGCCGGTCGAGCCCGTCGAGGTCGCCGCGACCGACCCGCTCTACGTGCTCTACACCTCGGGTACGACCGGGCGCCCGAAAGGCATCGTCCGCGACAACGGCGGCCACGCCGTCGCCCTGCGCTGGTCGATGGACAACATCTACGACGTCCGCCCCGGCGAGACGATGTTCACCGCCTCGGACGTCGGCTGGGTCGTCGGCCACTCCTACATCGTGTACGCGCCGCTGCTCACCGGCGCGACGACGATCGTCTACGAGGGCAAGCCGGTCGGCACACCCGACGCGGGCGCCTTCTGGCGGGTCATCGACGAGTACGACGTCGTCGCGCTCTTCACGGCGCCGACCGCCTTCCGGGCCATCAAGAAGGAGGACTCCCGCGCCGAGCTCCTGAAGGACTACGACGTCTCGAGCCTGCGCAACCTCTTCCTCGCCGGCGAGCGCCTCGACCCCGACACCTACGAGTGGGCCAGCTCGATCCTCGGCGTCCCCGTCATCGACAACTGGTGGCAGACCGAGACCGGCTGGCCGATCGCCTCGAACCCGCGCGGGCTCGAGCCCATGGCCATCAAGCCGGGATCGCCGACCGTGCCCGTCCCTGGCTATGACGTCCAAGTCGTCGACGAGACCGGCGCCCCGTGCGACCGCGGCAACGAGGGGTCCATCGTCATCAAGCTGCCTCTGCCGCCCGGGACGCTGCCGACCCTCTGGGGCGACGACCAGCGCTACGTCGACAGCTACCTCTCCGCCTTCGACGGCTTCTACCTCACCGGTGACGGAGGCAAGATCGACGAGGACGGATACGTCTACGTCATGGGGCGCACCGACGACGTCCTCAACGTCGCGGGGCACCGCCTCTCCACCGGCTCGATCGAGGCGGCGCTCGCGGGCCACCCCGACGTCGCCGAGTGCTGCGTCATCGGTGTCGCCGACGACTTCAAGGGGCAGCAGCCGCGCGGCTTCGTCGTGCTCAAGGCCGGGATCGACGCGGACGCCGAGGGCGAGCGGATCATCACCGAGCTCGTCCAGCGGGTCCGCGACGAGGTCGGCGCCGTGGCCTCGCTCCGTCAGGTCGACATCGTCGGCGCCCTGCCCAAGACCCGCTCGGGCAAGATCCTGCGCAAGACGATGCGCGAGATCGCCGACGGCAAGACGCCGAACATCCCCGGCACCATCGAGGACGCGAGCATCCTCGACGACCTGACCCCGGTCCTGCGCCCGGGGAGCTGACCCGGCCACCGGAGGGAGCGAGCCGTCTCAGAGGACGGCTCGCCCCCTTCGTCGTCGGCCTGCGGCTCAGTCGGCGGTGACGTCGATGACCAGCCGCCGCGGCTCGGTCAGGGTGAAGACCCGATAAGGACGCTCGCCCCCGGCTACCCCGAGGAAGAGCAGCGACTCCCCCTCGAAGACGCCGTCCCAGTACACACTGCGGACGATCGGCCCACCCGCCGGCACCGCGCCATAGGCGGGGGAGCCGGCGCCCGGCTCGGGGTAGGTCACACCGTCGACCCGCACCCACAGGACGGCCTCACCGTCGAGGTCGACGAGCTCGCCGCTGCCGGCTCGCATCGCCTCGTCGGGCCCGACGTAGCGCGCGAGGTACCCCGGGGTCCCATCGCCCTCCAGCTCGACGACAACCCGGTCATAGCCGTCGTGGCGACCGAACCGCACCTCGGTGGGGACGAGCGGATCGCCGACCGGCCGGGCCGACTGCTCACCGGTGGAGCCCTCCGGCAGGCTCTGCGACGACGGGCTCGTCGCCGACGTGGACGCACTCGGCGTCTGGCTCGGAAGAACCGTCGAGGTGGAGCTGGACGTGGGCTGCAGGGTCGCATCGTCGCGCGCGTCCGGCGACGCGCTCTCGCCGGTGCACGCACCGACCCCCAGCGCGAGGGCGAGCAGCAGCGCCGCTGTCCGGTACATCCCTCCGGTCCTCACGCCGTCACGCCCATGGTCGCAGCAAAGGGAAGCCCACCTCTCCGGAACGATCAGTCGACGGTCCTGGTCGGCTGACCCGGCTCGCTGCGCGGCGGGGCGAAGGGGTGGAAGAGTGGGCCCCATGCGCATCGTCACCATCGAGGAAGCAGCCCGCGCCGCCCAGCAGGGAGGTCACATCGAGCCCCGTGTCGTCATGAGCGGCAACTTCGCCGCCCCGGTCCAGCTCGCCGAGGCCGTCCTCGCCCAGCTGCCGAGCGTGCGCCTGCATGCCCTCAACGCCCAGCGGACCGTGACGATGCACGACGGAGTCATCCCGGAGACCGCCTTCGTCGGTCCCGGCTTCCGCCACCACCCGCGCCTGTCGTACGTCCCGTGCCGACTCTCGCAGGTCCCGACGCTCTTCCACCGCGGTCTCGACCCCGACATCGTCGTGCTGCACACGACGGCTCCGCGCAACGGCAAGGTCTCGCTCGGCCTCGAGGTCAACATCCTCCCCGCCGCGATCGAGGCGGCCCGCGCCCGTGGAGCCCTGGTCATGGCCCAGCTCAACCCGCAGATGCCGTGGACCTTCGGCGACGCCGAGATCTCCGTCGACGACATCGACCTCGGCGTCGAGGTCGACACCCCGCTGACGACGCACGTCGCACCCGAGCCGGCCGAGGACGCCCAGCTCATCGGCTCACGGGTGGCCCTGGCCGTGGCCGACGGCTCGACGCTCCAGGCCGGCATCGGCGAGGTGCCCGACGCGACGATCGCTCGAGTCAGCGAGCGACGCAACCTGCGGATCTGGACCGAGATGTTCAGCGACGGGGTGCTCCGCCTCGAGGAGGCCGGCGCCCTCGACCGTGGCGTGCCGATCACGACGTCCTTCATCTTCGGCAGCGACGAGCTCTACGCGTGGGTCAACGACAACCCGCGGATCCACATGACCCGCACCGAGACCGCGAACGCCCCGGCGATCATCGCGAAGCAGCCCGGCATGACCTCGATCAACACCGCGCTGCAGGTCGACCTCTTCGACCAGGCCAACGCCTCGCGGATCAAGAACAAGATCTACTCCGGCTTCGGCGGGCAGACCGACTTCACCGTCGGCGCCCTGCACTCCCCCGGCGGCAACGCCTTCATGGCACTGCGGTCGTGGCACCCGCGCGCCGACGTCTCGACGATCGTGCCCCTCATCGACGAGCCGGCGACCTCCTTCCAGCACAGCGCCGTCGTCACCGAGCAGGGCGTCGCGTGGATGTGGGGCCGCGACGAGCGAACCCAGGCCCGCAACCTCATCGAGCACGCCGCCCACCCGCAAGTCCGCGAGGAGCTGTGGGAGGAGGCCCGGGCGATGGGCAAGGCCTGACCCTTCGTCCCATGATGAGATAAGCCCCGTGCCCTCATCCATCGCCGCCGAACTCGTCGCGGTCATCGTCAGCGTCGACGAGGAGAGCCCGCGGGTTCTCGCGTCGGGATCGCCGGCCGCCCTGCCGCACGGGCCGCTCGAGCCGGAGCACCGCTCGCTGCAGGCGGGTCTGCGCGCCTGGACCCGGGAGCGCGAGGGCGTCGAGCTCGGGTTCGTCGAGCAGCTTTACACCTTCGCCGACGTCGGCCGGTCGGGCCGCTCGGGCCGGACGGTGGCGATCTCGTACCTCGGGCTGACCCGGGCGAAGGGGGAAGCTGGCTGGGTCGACGTCTACGGCCTGCTGCCGTGGGAGGACGCCCGCGACGGCCTGCCGGCGCTGGCGGTCGAGCTCGGTGAGGTGCTCGTCGGCTGGGCCGACGGCGACGCCGAGCGTCTCGAGCGCACCCAGCACGCCTTCGGGCTCGAGGGCTGGGCATGGCGACCCGAGCTCGTGCTCCAGCGTTACGAGCTGCTCTGGGAGGCCGGCCTCGTCGCCGAGCACGAAGGCGGCGACGCCCCGTCGCCGTCGACAGCACCGCCGACCGGTGCGGCGATGCTCCACGACCACCGCCGGATCCTCGCGACGGGGCTGGCCCGGCTGCGCTCGACGATCCAGTACCGCCCGGTGATCTTCGAGCTCATGCCCCCGGCCTTCACCCTCGGTCAGCTGCAGGCGACGGTCGAGGCATTGGCCGGGCAGCGGGTGCACAAGCAGAACTTCCGGCGCACGGTCCAGGACCAGCTCGGGCTCGTCGAGCCGACTGGCGAGACCGACCGCAGCACCGGCGGGCGGCCGGCGGCGCTCTACCGGTTCCGGTCCGAGGTGCATGCCGAGCGACGCCACGTCGGGACCAAGCTCCCCCGCCCCCGCACCCGCTGACCCTCCCTCCCCTCGCCTCTCCCTCATCCCCCTTCGCACAACGTCCGGCACAAAGGTTCGCTGGAGCAACCTCTTCGCCGGACACACCGTGGACTGGTTTGCGCCCGATCACCACTCCTGCTTATGCTCACTCTGAGCATCTGCTCAGTCTCAGCACAAGGAGCGAAACATGTCGGTCACCGCCCTGCCCTCACCGACCGTCCGCGACGCGACGTCCGCCGTCGAGGCGACCCGAGAGATCTACGCGAAGGTCAGCGACGTCATCCCCGAGGTCCAGTGGGCGACCTTCGCCGAGGACGTCCTCGCCATCCACGAGCTGAAGCGGGCGGAGAACGCCGTCGTCCTCGCGCACAACTACCAGACGCCGGAGATCTTCCACGGGGTCGCGGACATCGTCGGCGACTCCCTGCTGCTCGCCCAGCGCGCACAGGACACCGACGCGGACGTCATCGTCCTCGCGGGCGTGCCCTTCATGGCCGAGACCGCCAAGCTGCTCAACCCGAGCAAGACCGTCCTCGTCCCCGACCTCGACGCGGGGTGCTCCCTGGCCGACGGCATCACCGCCGACGACGTCCTCGCGCTGCGCGCCGAGCACCCCGGCGTCCCGGTCGTCACCTACGTCAACTCGACCGCCGCGGTGAAGGCCGTGAGCGACATCTGCTGCACCTCTGGCAACGTCGAGAAGATCGTCCGGCACCTCGGGGTCGACAAGGTGATCCTCATCCCCGACGAGTACCTCGCCCGCAACGTCGCCGCCGCGACCGGCATCGAGGTCATCACCCACGCCACCCGGTGCGAGGTGCACGAGCGCTTCGACCCGCAGCAGGTCGAGCAGCTCCGCGAGGAGAACCCCGGCCTGACCGTCCTGGCCCACCCCGAGTGCAGCCCGGCCGTCGTCGAGGCCGCGGACGTCGCCGGGTCGACCGCGCAGATGATCGACTACGTCACGACGCACCGCCCGCCGCAGGTCGCCCTCATCACCGAGTGCTCGATGGCCGACAACATCCGCGCCGCCAACCCCGACCTGCGCTACATCCAGCCGTGCAACATCTGCCCGCACATGCGCCGGTCCACTCTCAGCACGATCCGGGCGGCGCTCGAGACCGGCGGCCCCGAGATCGTCCTCGACCCGAGCACGGCGACCGACGCGCGCCGGGCCATCGAGCGCATGCTGGAGCTCTCGTGAGCACCCGGACCCTCGAGCTCGGCCACCCGGTCGTTCTCGGCTCCGGCCTCGCCGGGCTCGCCGTTGCCCGCAGCCTCACCGGCCCCTGCACCGTCGTCACCCCAGCCGACCTCGGTGAGGGATCGGCCAGCTCGTGGGCCCAGGGCGGGCTGGCCGCCGCCGTCGGACCGGGTGACACCCCCGCGCAGCACGCGCAGGACACGACCGCTGCCGGCTCGGGCGCCGGCGACCCTGCCGTCATCGCCCGGATGACCGAGGCCGCCCCGCCACTCGTCGCCGAGCTCGTCGCGGCAGGCGTCCCCTTCGACCGTGACGGCTCCGGCGCCCTCTCGCTGGGGCGCGAAGGGGGGCACGGGCGCCACCGGGTCTGCCACGTCGGCGGCGACCGGACCGGCGCGGCGATCATCGACGCCGTCGCATCGCAGGTCGCCGCAACCCCCGGGGTCGAGGCGCTCCGCGGACGGGCGGTCGAGCTGCTCCTCACCGACGGCAGGATCTCCGGGGTCCTCGTCGCGACCGACCACGGGCCGGTGCGCCTGCTGACCGACCGGGTCGTCCTCGCCACCGGGGGCGCCGCCGCCCTCTACCGCGACACGACGAACCCGCTCGGCTCGTGGGGCTCGGGGATCGTCCTGGCCGCCCGAGCCGGGGCCCGCCTCGCGGACCTCGAGATGGTCCAGTTCCACCCCACGAGCCTCGCGCTGCCCGGCACCGAGGGTGCACCGCTCACCCTGCTCACCGAGGCGCTCCGGGGCGCCGGTGCGCTGCTGCTCTCCGACGGCCGACGCTTCGTCGACGAGGTGAGCCCCCGCGACGTCGTCGCCGGGGCGGTCCACCGCGAGCGCCAGCTCGGCCGCGAGGTCACGCTCGACTGCCGTCCCGTGCCGGACCTCCTCGAGCACTTCGAGGGGCTCGCCGCCCGCACCGCAGAGCTCGGCATCGACCCCCGGGTCGAGCCCATGCCGATCCGGCCCGCGGCGCACTACCACATGGGTGGCGTCCTCACCGATGCCCGAGGCCGCACCGACGTCCCCGGTCTGTGGGCCGCCGGCGAGGTCTCCTGCACCGGGCTGCACGGCGCCAACCGCCTCGCCTCGAACTCCCTCCTCGAGGCCGGCGTCACCGGCTCGGCCGTCGCAGCGGACCTCGGGTCTCCCTGGTCGGCCGGCTCCTGGACCGCCGGCAGGGCCGACCCGGTCTCGGCGGACCGGACCACCCGCCTACCCGCCGCCGACGAAGGGGGCGTGCTCACCCCTTCGCCCACCGTTGCCGCGGCGGCGGTGCGGGCCACGATGTCCGATCTCGTCGGGGTCGTCCGGGACGGCGACGGCCTGACCGAGGCGGTCCGTCGTCTCGCGGCGCTGCCCGGTGACGACGCGCTGCTCGGGTGGCTGATCGCCACGGCCGCCCTGGCCCGGCGGGAGAGCCTCGGCTCGCACCTGCGCTCGGACGCGCCTGTCGGACCCACCACCCGCACGACCGTCCCGGCGGTGGCGTGATGGCACCGGCACCCCGTGACGTCGCCGCGCTCGTCTTCGCCGCGCTCGAGGAGGACCTCGGCTCCGTCGGTGACCTCAGCTCCACCGCGACCATCCCAGCCGAGGCGCGCGGCCAGGCGGTGCTCGTCGCGCGCGCCGACGGGGTGATCTCGGGGACCGACTTCGTCCGGGAGACCTACGCCCAGGTCGACCCTGACGTCGAGGTCAGCCTCGCCGTCCAGGACGGGGAGCGGGTCCGCGCCGGCCAGGTGGTCGCCCGGATCGAGGGTCCGTCCCGCGCCCTGCTGACCGGCGAGCGGGTGGCCCTGAACTTCGTCGGCCTGCTGAGCGGAGTCGCGACCACCACCGCGCGGCTCGTCGACCTCGTCGAGGGCACAGGCGCCGTCGTCGTCGACACCCGCAAGACGATCCCCGGCCTGCGCGCCGCGCAGAAGCGGGCGGTACGCCACGGCGGGGGCGCGAACCACCGCTTCGGCCTCCATGACGCCGTCATGGTCAAGGACAACCACATCGGCCTGGCCGGAGGCATCCGCTCGGCCATGGAGCGGCTTGCCGAGCAGCCCGGGCCGGTGAGTCACATGACGACGGTCGAGATCGAGGTCGACACCCTTGAGCAGCTCGACGAGCTCCTCCAGGTCGAGAGCGAGCGCGCCGCAGCCGGGCAGCCTCCGGTGACGGACGCGGTGCTGCTCGACAACATGACACCGGAGCAGGTGCGCCGGGCCGTCGCCGCGATCCAGGACGGGGGCCACCGGATCGTCGCCGAGGTCTCCGGCGGCGTCACCGAGGTGAGCGTCCGGGCACTCGCCGAGGCGGGTGCCCGGGTCATCTCGGTCGGGGCGCTGACCCACAGCTCCCCGTGGCTCGACGTCGCGCTCGACCTCGCCCCCGACCGGGACTGATCAGAGCCAGCACCATCTGGTGGCGTCAGCAGCAGGTCGAGGTGCTGCGGACGCCACCAGCTGCAGCCAGCAGCAGCTGGTGGTCAGCGGCGGCGGCGTGAGGTGCCGAAGATCGACCGGGTGATCTCGCGGCCGATGACCGTGCCGGCCGAGCGGAGCGCGGACTTGAAGGCCGAGCTCTGGACGACCTGCTCTACGAGACCCGGGTCCTCCTTGGGAGCGCGCTGCGCGGGCGCAGGCGCCTGGGCCGGCTCGGGAGCCGGGGCCTCCTCCGGGGTCGGCGCCTTCTCCAACCGAGCCTTGAGCAGCTCGTAGGCCGATTCACGGTCGATCCCCTGGCCGTACTTGCCGGCCAGCGCCGAGGACGCGACGACCTGGTCCACGACGTCGGCCGCGCTCGGCGCCATGAGCGACTCGGGTGCGCGCATCTTCGTCCACGCGACCGGGGTGGGCGCACCCTTCTCGGAGAGCACCGTGACGACCGCCTCGCCCGTGCCGAGCTCGGTGAGCAGCTTGGCGAGGTCGTAGTCCGTGTGCGGGTAGGTCGAGACGGCGGCCTTGAGCGCCTTGGAGTCCTCGGGGGTGAAGGCGCGCAGGGCGTGCTGCACCCGGTTGCCGAGCTGGGCGAGGACGTCGCGCGGGACGTCCTTCGGACTCTGGGTGACGAAGAAGACGCCGACGCCCTTCGAGCGGATGAGCCGGACGGTCTGCTCGATGGCGTCCTGGAAGGGCTTGGACGCCTCGTCGAAGAGCAGATGCGCCTCGTCGAAGAAGAAGACGAGCTTCGGCTTGTCGAGGTCGCCTACCTCCGGCAGGTCCTGGAAGAGATCCGCCAGCATCCACATGAGGAAGGTCGAGAAGAGCTGCGGCCGGTCCTGCACCGCGGGCAGCTCGAGGCAGGTCACGAGACCGCGGCCGTCGGGGGCGAGCCGCATGAGGTCGGCGGTGTCGAGCTCGGGCTCGCCGAAGAAGACGTCGGCGCCCTGGTCCTCGAAGGCGATGAGCTGACGCAGGATGACGCCTGCCGTGGCCTTGGAGAGACCGCCGAGCGCCTTGAGCTCCTCCTTGCCCTCGTCGGACGTCAGGTGGGTGATGACCGACCGGAGGTCCTTGATGTCGAGCAGGGCCAGGCCGTTCTTGTCCGCGTAGTGGAAGACGAGGCCGAGGCTGGACTCCTGGGTGGCGTTGAGCCCGAGGACCTTGCTCAGCAGCGTCGGTCCGAAGGAGGTGATCGTCGCCCGGACAGGGATGCCCTTGCCCATGCCACCGAGCGCGAGGAACTCGGTGGGGAACCCCTTCGCCGCCCACTGCTGACCGATCGAGGTGGCTCGCTCGGTGAGCTTGTCGTTTGCCTCGCCGGGGGTGGCCATGCCGGAGAGGTCGCCCTTGATGTCAGCGAGGAAGACCGGTACGCCCTGGCTCGAGAGCTGCTCCGCCATGAGCTGCAGGGTCTTCGTCTTGCCGGTACCCGTGGCGCCTGCGACGAGGCCGTGCCGGTTGAGCGAGGACAGCGGGATGCGCACCTGCGTGTCCGCGCGGGTCTCGCCGTCGACCACGGCGGCGCCGAGGTCGAGGGCCGGGCCGTCGAAGGAGTAGCCGGCGCGGATCTGGTCGAGGAGAGGGGTCGTCGTCACGGGTCTGAGGGTACCGACCTGCCCATCGCTCGGCAGGCAGGACGAAGGGGTGGTGAAGAGTCGGTCACGGAGCGGCCTCTCGGCTGGGGGTCGGTGGGGCCCGGCCCTATCGTGGCCGCGTGATCTTCAAGGCCGTCGGCGACTCGCGACCGTACCCCGACCACGGGTACGTGTCTGCGCGCGACTGGGCTCAGATCCCTCCGCGGATGATCAGGCTCGACCTGCTGACGACGACGCGCAGCTCGCTCGACCTGCACAACCTCCTCGCCGAGGACTCGACGTTCTACGGCGACCTCTTCCCGCACGTTGTGTCGTGGCGCGGCAGGCTCTTCCTCGAGGACGGCCTGCACCGAGCCGTCCGGGCGGCACTGCAGCAGCGTCCGACGATCCACGCGCGCGTGCTGGAGCTGCAGGACTGACCATGGCCAGCGAGGACACCGACGCCTACGACGTCGTGGACGAACACGGCGCACGGCGACGTCGCGCGATCATCACCTTCGCCATCGTCGCGCTGCTGCTCTTCTTCGCCTTCTGGTACGCGCTGAGCTACATCCGGGCCGACGACGCGCGTCGCGCACAGCCCTCGGCCGGTCGCTCACCGATGTGCACGCTCGAGCCGGCTGACATCACGGTCAACGTCTTCAACGGGACGAAGCGGGAGGGGCTGGCCGCCTCGGTCAGCGGCAACCTGCGCAAGCGCGGGTTCGTCATCGGGACGGTCGGCAACGCGAAGAGCGCCGTCGCGGGTGTCGGGGAGCTCCGCTTCGGACCATCTGCCGGCGACCAGGCCAAGGTCGTCGCCCGTCACGTCGGTGCCGCGAAGCAGGTCCAGCTCAAGCGGGAGGGCGCGAAGATCGACATCGTCCTGGGCAAGGACTTCACCCAGCTCGTCTCGCTCTCCGAGGCCCGCGGCTGCTGAGGTCCCGCGGGCGGAGGGGTCACCGCCCCAACCAGAGAGCCCCTGCGAGCGGTGCTCGCAGGGGCTCTGGCTGGCGGTGGCGGTGGGATTTGAACCCACGGTGGGCGTAAACCCACACGCGCTTTCGAGGCGCGCTCCTTAGGCCGCTCGGACACGCCACCGCCGGAGACTCTACATCGGGCGTTCACGTCCCCGGAAATCAGCGGCGCTCGGCGAAGAACTCCCGCAGGACCGCCGAGCACTCCGACTCCAGCACTCCCCCGACGACCTCGACCCGGTGCGTCGCGCGCCGGTCCCGGACGACGTCCCACACCGAGCCGCAGGCGCCGAGCTTGTCGTCCCAGGCGCCGAGGACGATGCGCTCGACCCGCGCGAGCATCGCGGCCCCGGCGCACATCGGGCAGGGCTCGAGGGTCACGACGAGGGTGCAGCCGTCGAGCCGCGAGCTGCCGAGACGCTGCGCGGCGGTCCGAAGGGCGACCACCTCGGCGTGCCCGGCCGGGTCGCCGTCACGCTCGCGGGTGTTGCCCCCTTCGCCGAGGACGGCATCGTCCGGACCGATGACGACCGCCCCGACCGGGACGTCCCCGCCAGCCCCCGAAGCGCGGGCGTGCTCGAGGGCACGCCGCATCCATTCGGTCTCCGCAGCGCGGGCCGGGCGGGCAGGATGGGACATGTCCACATCATCACCGAGGAGCGGCACGTGAGCGATGACCTGATGTTCCAGGGTGTCCCGATCTTCATCGCGGTGGTCTTCGCGATCATCGTCGTGGCCGTCCTGGTCGCCGTCGTCAAGGGCCTAGCCCAGTGGAGTCGCAACAACGCATCCCCTGTGCTCACCGAGCCTGCCGCCGTCACCGGCAAGCGGACGGCCGTCAGCGGAGGCCACGGCGACACCGGCGCCTCGACGGCGTACCACGCGACCTTCGAGCTCCCCGACCTGACCCGGATCGAGCTCCTCGTGGGCGCCCGGGAGTACGCGCAGCTCGCCGAGGGCGATCGAGAGCAGCTGACCTACCAGGGAACCCGCTACCAGGGCTTCCAGCGCGAGGGTGCCGCACCGGCGGCGCGATAGGTTGCGCTCATGCGAGTACTCGTCGCCGACCACCCCCTCATCGCCCACAAGCTGACCTACCTGCGCAAGAAGGACACGGACAGCCCGACCTTCCGCCGGTTGGTCGACGAGCTCGTCACCCTGCTCGCCTACGAGGCGACCCGTGAGGTGCGGACCGAGCCCTTCGACATCGAGACGCCCGTCGCCCCGACGCAGGGCATCCGGCTCTCCTCCCCCAAGCCGCTCGTCGTGCCGATCCTGCGCGCGGGACTCGGGATGCTCGAAGGGATGGTGCGGCTGCTCCCGACGGCGGAGGTCGGCTTCCTCGGCATGCTGCGCAACGAGGAGACCCTCGAGGCGCTCACCTACGCGAACCGCCTGCCCGACGACCTCTCCGCCCGCCAGTGCTACGTGCTCGACCCCATGCTCGCGACCGGCGGGACGCTCGCGATGTCGATCCGCTACCTCGTCGAGCGGGGCGCGGACGACATCACCGCTGTCACCCTCCTCGCGGCTCCTGAGGGCATCAAGGCGCTGCAGCGCGAGATCGCCGACCTCGACGTGCCGATCACGCTCGTCACCGGCACGATCGACGAGCGGCTCAACGAGCACGGGTACATCGTCCCGGGCCTCGGCGACGCGGGCGACCGGCTGTACGGCGTCGTCTGAGCGTCGCCGTCCGCGCGGCGTGTCGCAGGTGAGTCACACGAGTCACACCTGCCACACTGGCTCGAGGCCGGCGACGGCCACGCCGTCGACCCCGGAAGCAGAAGAGAGACAGACTCATGTCCACGCCACCGATCAAGAAGATCATCCTCTGGCTGCTGACGATCTTCCTCATCTACGCCATCCTCACCTCCCCCGGCGACGCCGCTGACATCGTCGGCAGCGCCTGGGACGTCATCGCCAACGGCGTCGAGAACATCGGACGCTTCTTCGACGAGCTGCTCACCCGCTGACCATGCCTGGCCGGGCCAAGCTGCGCGGCCTCGACCGCTACCTCCTGCGCGGCGAGTACCTCGTCGCGGAGATCCACCGTCACCGGATCGTCCTGCTCAAGCCCTTCGTCGCTGTCGTCGGCGCTGCGGCGCTGGCCATCTGGATCGACCTCAACGTCGGCGGCACCGGGAGCAGCCCGGTCGTTCGCCTCGTCTGGGCCGCAGCCCTGGTCGTCCTCGCGTGGGCCCTGTGGCGGTGGGCCGAGTGGCGTAACGAGCGCTTCGTCGTCACCGACAAGCGGATCTTGCTCTTCCGCGGCTTCGTCACCAAGCGGGTGCCGATGATGCCGTTGACCAAGGTCACCGACATGACCTACGAGCGCTCCGTCCTGGGCAGGCTCCTCGGCTACGGGACCTTCGTCCTCGAGAGCGCCGGCCAGGACCAGGCCCTCTCCAGGATCGACCACGTCCCGAACTCCGACGAGAACTACCGCAAGATCATCGCCGAGATCTTCGGAGTGAGCGACGAGAGCGCCGAGGAGGAGGTCGAGGACGTCAGCGAGGAGGAGGCGGCCTGGGAGACCGAGCACGACGTGCCCGACCCCACGCCGCTCACCTCGCGGCGGCCGCGCTACGCGGACGACACCGCCTACGGCCCGCACGTCCTCCGGAGCACGCGCCGACCGACGATCTACCGCAGCTCTGACCGTGGCCGCCGCAAGGAGATCGACGACACCGGAGAGCTCCCGCCCTACGACCCCAACTGGCGGCCGTAGGTCTCGAGGCTCGCAGGCTCGCACCTCGACCACCGTGGCGGGGGCCACCTCGACCACCGTGGCGGGGCGAAGGGGGTCAGAGGGCCTTGATGATGTCCTCGACCCGGGCCTTCGCGTCGCCGAAGAGCATCTGGGTGTTCTCCTTGAAGAAGAGCGGGTTCTGCACACCCGCGTACCCGGTCGCCATCGAGCGCTTGAAGACGATGACGTCCTTGGCGTTCCACACCTCGAGGACCGGCATGCCGGCGATCGGGCTCGTCGGGTCCTCCGCTGCGGCCGGGTTGACCGTGTCGTTGGCACCGATGACGAGGACGACGTCCGTCGAGCCGAGGTCGTCGTTGATCTCGTCCATCTCGAGGACGATGTCGTACGGGACCTTCGCCTCGGCGAGCAGGACATTCATGTGGCCCGGGAGCCGGCCGGCGACCGGGTGGATGCCGAACCGGACGTCCACCCCCTTCGCCCGGAGCTTGGACGTGAGGTCCGCGACGGCGTACTGCGCCTGCGCGGTCGCCATGCCGTAGCCGGGCGTGATGACGACGGAATCGGCGTCCTTGAGCATCTCGGCGGCCGCGTCAGCCTGGATCTCACGGTGCTCGCCGTAGTCCTTCTCCTCGCCGACCACACCACCGTCGGAGCCGAAACCACCAGCGATGACGGAGATGAAGGAGCGGTTCATCGCCTTGCACATGATGTAGCTGAGGAAGGCACCCGAGGAGCCGACGAGCGCACCGGTGATGATGAGCAGGTCGTTGCCGAGGAGGAAGCCCGCGGCCGCGGCCGCCCAGCCCGAGTAGCTGTTGAGCATCGAGACGACGACCGGCATGTCGCCGCCGCCGATCGAGGCGACGAGGTGCCAGCCGAGGAAGAGCGCGGCGACCGTGACGATGCCGAGCAGCAGCTGACGGACGAAGGTCTGGTCGTGCGGGGTAAGCACGTAGACGACCGTCAGCACGACGAAGGCGACGAGGATGCCGAGGTTGAGGACGTGCCGGCCCGGCAGGACCATCGGCGCCGACTTCATCTTCGCCGACAGCTTGAGGTAGGCGACGATCGAGCCGGTGAGGGTCACTGCACCGATGAAGACACCGATGAAGACCTCAGCGTCATGGATCTTCGGGTAGGCCGAGTGCTCGTACGAGGAGTTCCAGCCGACGAGGACGGCCGCGAGACCGACGAAGGAGTGCAGCAGCGCGATGAGCTCGGGCATGCCGGTCATCTCGACCTTGCGCGCCCGGGCGATACCGATGACGGCACCGATGGCCATGGCACCGACGATGAGGGCGAGACCGAGCACGCCCGAGCCCTCGGTCTCGACAGCGCCGTGGTCGACGCCGAGCGTCGCGGCGAGCACGGTGATGACGAGCGCGATCGTCATGCCGATGACGCCGTATCGGTTGCCCATCCGCGCGGTCTCGTGCTTGGACAGGCCCGCGAGGGCGAGGATGAAGAACAGCCCGGCGACGATGTAGGCGCCCTGCTGCAGGGTCAGGGGCATCATCAGGCGGCGTCCTCTCGCTTGAACATCTCGAGCATGCGCCCGGTCACGGTGAAGCCTCCGAAGACGTTGATGCTCGCGACAAGGATCCCGACGAAGGCCAGGATGGAGATCCAGATGCTCTTGTCGGGCTGACCGACCTGGAGCAGGGCGCCGACGAGGATGATGCCGCTGATCGCGTTGGTCACCGACATCAGCGGCGTGTGCAGCGCGTGGTGCACGTTGCCGATGACGTAGAAGCCGATGACGACCGACAGCATGAAGACCATGAAGTGGCCGAGGAACACCGCCGGCGAGAACGCCGCCAGCGCGAGGAAGGCCACCGCGGCGGCCCCCATGAGCGCGAGCTTCGTGCTCGTGCTCATCGGCTCCTTCACCGGCTTGGGCTCGAGCTCGACGGCTGCGGCCGCGGCCGCCGGCGCTGCGGAGACCTGGACCGGGGGCGGTGGCCAGAGCGTCTCGGAGTCCTTCGTCACCGTCATGCCGCGGACGACGACGTCGTCCATGTCGAGGACGAGCTGGCCGTCCTTCTCCGGGGTGACGAGCTTGAGCAGGTTGACGATGTTTGTGCCGTAGAGCTGGCTGGCCTGCGTAGGCAGACGGCCCGCCAGGTCGGTGTAGCCGATGATCGTCACGCCGTTCGGGGTGACGACCTTCTCGTCGGCGACAGCGCCGGCGACGTTGCCGCCGTTCGATGCCGCCATGTCGACGATGACCGACCCGGGCTTCATCGAGGCGACCATCTCCTCGGTGATGAGGCGCGGTGCCGGGCGGCCCGGGATGAGTGCCGTCGTGATGATGATGTCGACGTCCTTGGCCTGCTCCGCGTAGAGCTCGGCGGACTTGCGGTTGAACTCCTCGCCGGCCTCCTTCGCGTAGCCGTCGGAGGACTTCTCGAGCTCCATGTCGATCTCGAGGAAGTCCGCGCCCATCGACTCGACCTGCTCGGCGACCTCGGGCCGCACGTCGAAGGCGCGGACAATCGCGCCGAGGCTGCCCGCGGTCCCGATCGCGGCGAGGCCGGCGACACCGGCGCCGCAGACAAGGACCTTCGCCGGCGGGACCTTGCCGGCAGCGGTGACCTGGCCGGTGAAGAGGCTGCCGAACTCGTTGGCAGCCTCGATGACGGCGCGGTAGCCGGCGATGTTGGCCATCGAGGAGAGGACGTCGAGGGACTGGGCGCGTGAGATGCGCGGGACCGCGTCCATCGCGAGGGTCGTGACGCCTTGCTCGCGCAGGCGCTCGACGAGCTCGGGGTTGAGGGCGGGCGAGAGCAGTGACGCCAGCGTCGTGCCGGGACGCATGCGGGCGACCTCGGCCTCGCTGGGGGCGTTGACCTTCGCGAGGATGTCGCTGGCCCACACCTCGTCCGCGGTGGCGAGCCGGGCCCCGGCGTCGACGTAGGACTGGTCGGGATAGCTCGACAGCGCGCCGCTACCGGGCTCGACGACGACGTCGTAGCCGAGCTTGACGATCTGCTCGACGGTCTTCGGGGTCGCCGCGACGCGCGTCTCACCCGCCTTCGACTCCGCAGGTACACCTAGCTGCATGGGGCTCTCGCTCCTCCTCGGGTGATCCAGCCGGGCGCGCGAGCGCACGTCACGACTCTCGTGCGAACCTATGCCGCCGGGGGCTGGACAGAACCGATATGTGACCACGGCAATACCGGTATCTGGTCACGCTCGCTCACGACGTGAGACGGATCTCAGGCGCGGTGGAAGCCTGCTCGCTCCGCCGCCGCGGCGTCCGTGAACCACACGTCGACCGTCGTCTCGTCGTACCAGGGGCTGCCGGGCTCGTGGTACTGCATCCACTCCCGGTGCCCCTTGACGGGGTGGCCGGGCGGCATCGACCCGTCGGCGAAGGGAGCAGCCGACCCCCACCCGTAGCCACCGTCGACGACCTCCTCGGCCTCGACGAGGGACTCAGCATGGCGGGCCTGCTCCTCCTCCTCGTCGTCCCAGTAGGTGTGCTCCTCACCCAGCGTGTCCGTCGACGTCGCCGCGTCCCCGGTGAGGTCCTCGGCCGGTGCGTCCATGAAGGTCAGGTCGCTGCGGCGCACCGTCTCCTCGACCACCGGCTCGGGCTCCTCGATTGAGATCGCGTCCGCCCAGGAGGTATCGGCGGGCTCGGAGGTCTGGGGCCCGGCGAGCTGGGGCTCGCCGCTGGTGCGCGAGATGCGGATCGTCTGCTCGATGTCATCGCTCGGGGCGTGCAGGGCGAAGGGGTCGACGGAGGACGCAGAAGTCTCCTCCGCCGCAGGGGCTGGGTCGAGGTCCCGGCGGTCCGTCGCAGGGTCGCCGAGCGCATCGGCGCCCGTCGCCTCGGACGCGTCGGTCGGGTAGGGCAGCGGCGGCTCGGGCTCGGCGTAGCCGTACCGGGGGGCACCAGGGGCGTCATCGGAGCCCGGGGCGCCGACCGACGCGGACTGGTCGGCGACCCTGCGGAAGCCGCCCGTCGAGCCGAACTCTCGGGGGGAGGCGGCGGGCTGGACCTCGGCGTACGAGGTCGCTCCGGGGTAGGCGTCCGGGGTCCCGTGACCGTAGGAGGCATTCGTTCCCTCCCAAGGCTGCCCGAAGGGGTCGAGCGCAGCGTCCTCCGAGGCATCAGGGCGCTGCCGTCGGGCCATGTAGACCGCCAGGACGACGCCGGCGACAACGGCGAGCAGCAAGAAGACCGCGGCGGCGATGAGCAGCAGGGTAGAGACAGCCACGACGAGAACCTCCGAGGTCATCCGGCACCCGGACGGGCACCCGCAGCGACTCTAACCGGCTGTGCCCGGGTCGGGCGGGCCTCGGCCGGACTGTCCGTCGCTCAGCGGGTCAGCCGGTCGAGCACGGCGAGCAGCAGCGCCTCGCGCAGCGGCGGCGGGGCGACGTCGAGCAGCGCGTTGACCGGCGCCATCCGCCTCGGCACCTCGACGGTGCCCTCGCCACCGGACAGACCCGCGATCGCGAGCAGCCCGTCGAAGGCCGCGTCGTCGAGGGTCGCTGGGTCGAGCGCGGCCAGATAG
>JBHWMJ010000013.1:0-24510 GCA_043423105.1 Marihabitans sp. | reverse complement strand
AAGAGCACGCGCACCCCCGCCTTCCGGTGCACCGAGTGCGGCTGGACCACCGTGAAGTGGGTGGGCCGCTGCGGCGAGTGCCAGGCGTGGGGCACGGTCGAGGAGGCCGGCGCCCCCAGGGTGCGCACGACGAGCGCGACGCGCGTCGAGTCCCCCGCCCGCCCGATCGCCGAGGTACCCGTCGAGGACGCCCAGGCGTGGAGCACCGAGGTGCCGGAGTTCGACCGCGTGCTCGGCGGAGGGATCGTGCCCGGGTCGGTCGTCCTCGTCGCCGGCGAGCCCGGCGTGGGCAAGTCGACGCTCCTCCTCGACGTGGCGGCCCGCGCGGCCGCCGGTCGGCCTGTCCTCTATGTCAGCGGCGAAGAATCAGCCGCGCAGGTGCGCTCACGTGCCGAGCGGATCGACGCTCTCGCCGACGACCTCTACCTGGCAAGCGAGACAGACCTCGGCACCGTGCTCGCGCACCTCGACGAGCGGGCCCCCGCGCTCGCCGTCGTCGACTCGGTGCAGACCCTCGCCTCCGCCGAGGTCGACGGCGCAGCAGGCAACGTCAGCCAGGTGCGCGAGGTAGCCGGCGCGCTCATCCAGCGTGCCAAGGCCGCGGGCATCGCCATGCTGCTCGTCGGGCACGTCACCAAGGACGGCTCGATCGCCGGGCCGCGGATGCTCGAGCACCTCGTCGACGTCGTCGTGCAGTTCGAGGGCGACCGCCAGTCGCGGCTGCGCCTCGTCCGCGCAGTGAAGAACCGCTACGGCCCGACCGACGAGGTCGGCTGCTTCGACCTCACCGACACCGGCATCCACGGGCTCGAAGACCCCAGCGGCCTCTTCCTCTCCTCCCGGCACATCACCGTGCCGGGCACCTGCGCGACGGTCACGCTCGAGGGCCGGCGACCGCTCGTCACGGAGGTGCAGGCCCTCGTCTCGCCGTCGGAGATCCCGACCCCGCGGCGGGCGAGCGTCGGCCTCGACGGCTCGCGCGTCTCGATGATCATGGCGGTGCTCGACCGTCGGGCCGGAGCACCGATCGGCCGTGCCGACACCTACGTCAGCACCGTCGGCGGCGTCCGCATCACCGAGCCGGCGAGCGACCTCGCCGTCGCCCTCGCCATCGCCAGCGCCCTTCAGGATCGCGCCCTCCCCCACACGCTGCTCGCCCTCGGCGAGGTCGGGCTCTCCGGCGAGGTGCGCCCCGTCGTCGGGGTCGGACGTCGGCTCGCCGAGGCCGCCCGGCTCGGGTTCACCACCGCCGTCGTACCCGTCGGCGCGCTCGACGGGAGCGCGGCGCCCGGCCGCATGGAGGTGCTCGAGGTCCCCGACCTGGCCACGGCGATCCGCGAGGCGAGCGCCCGCTCCACGGCATCGGGCGGCTGAGGTCGCTCTCGCCCCATAGACTCGGGCCCGTGCCAGACCACGACGACGAGCTCTTCCGCGCCACGCTGGCTGCGGTCGCGCCCGGGACCGAGCTGCGCGACGGTCTCGAGCGGATCCTCCGCGGCAACACCGGCGCGCTCGTCGTCCTCGGCCACGACAAGCTCGTCGACTCCATCGCGACGGGCGGCTTCGAGCTCGACGTCGACTTCTCGGCCACCCGGCTGCGCGAGCTCGCCAAGATGGACGGCGCCATCGTCATGGACCACAACCGCACGAAGATCCTCCGTGCCGGCGTCCAGCTCGTGCCCGACCCGAGCATCGAGACCCAGGAGTCCGGCACCCGGCACCGGACGGCCGAGCGGGTCGCGCGCCAGACCGGCTTCCCGGTCGTCTCGGTGAGCCAGTCGATGCGGATCATCGCCCTCTACCTCGGCGACCGCCGGCACGTCGTCAAGCCGACGCCCGAGCTCGTCTCCCACGCGAACCAGGCCCTCCAGACCCTCGAGCGCTACAAGTCCAGGCTCGACGAGGTGACGAGCGCCCTGTCCGCCCTCGAGATCGAGGACATCGTCACCGTGCGTGACGTCGCATCCGTCCTCCAGCGCATGGAGATGGTGCGCCGGATCAGCGAGGAGATCGAGAGCTACATCGTCGAGCTCGGCACCGAGGGCCGGCTCCTCTCGCTCCAGCTCGAGGAGCTCACCGCGGGCCTGCAGGACGACCTCGTCTGGGTCGCCCGCGACTACACCCCGAGCGCCCCCCAGCAGGTCGCGGTCCCGGACGTCATGCGCGCGCTCGCCGAGCTCGACGCCACCCAGCTGCTCGACCTCGGCTCGTGCGCGAAGACCCTGGGCTTCTCCATCGTCGGTGAGAACCTCGACGGGGCGGTGAGCCCGCTCGGGTACCGCATCCTCGGCAAGGTGCCGCGCCTGCCCGGCGCGATCGTCGAGCGACTCGTCGCGCACTTCGGCAGCCTGCAGCGGCTGCTCGCCGCCAACGTCGACGACCTCATGGACGTCGAAGGGGTCGGCGAGGGCCGAGCGCGGCTGGTCCGCGAGGGGCTCTCCCGGCTGGCCGAGACCTCCATCCTCGAGCGCTACGTCTGACCGTCCGGGCTCGACCGTCCACCTCGATGATTCCGTGACGTCCACGCCCACGCTCGACCTGAGTCTCCTGCACTCTCGGGCACTCCGGTGGTACGCGGAGCACGCCCGGCCGCTGCCGTGGCGGGCCGACGGGACGACCCCCTGGGAAGTCTTCGTCTCCGAGGTGATGTCCCAGCAGACGCCCGTCGCTCGCGTCGTCCCGGCGTGGCGGGAGTGGCTGCGTCGCTGGCCCACCCCCGCTCACCTCGCAGCGGCATCGCCGGGTGACGCGGTCCGGCTGTGGGGGCGCCTGGGGTACCCGCGCCGTGCCCTGCGGCTGCGCGAGGCGGCGATCGCCATGGTCGAGCGCCACGACGGCGAGGTGCCGGGCTCGCACTCGGACCTGCTCGACCTGCCCGGAGTCGGGTCGTACACCGCGGCCGCGGTCGCCTCCTTCGCCTTCGACGACCCGCAGGTGGTCATCGACACGAACGTGCGCCGGGTCCTCGTCCGGACGCTCGACGGTCAGGCGCAGGCCGCGCGCTCACTGAGCGCGCACGAGGCCCGTCTGGCCGCGAGCGCGATGCCGGCCGACCCGGAGGACGCGAACCGGTGGAACGCCGCGGTCATGGAGCTCGGCGCGCTCGTGTGCACGGCCCGCGCTCCCGCCTGCGAACGCTGCCCGGTCGCCGACCTGTGCGCCTGGCAGCGCGCAGGCCGGCCCGCCTACGAGGGCCCGGCCCGGCGCGGGCAGGCCTGGCACGGCACGGACCGGCAGGTGCGCGGGCGGATCGTCCAGCTCCTCCGCGAGGCCAGCGGTGCGGTCCCGCGCGCCTGCATCGACGACGTGTGGCCGGACGATGCCACCAAGGTCGATCGATGTCTCGCCGGTCTCGTCGAGGACGGTCTCGTCGAGCCGGTCGACGGTGGCTACGCCCTGCCCGCCTGAGCCTCGCCGTCCAGGCCCAGCTCGACGAGGGCGTCCTCGAGCGCAGGCTCCCCCTTCACCTCCCGCTCGGTGATCCACGCACCCACGGCACGCAGCCACGGCCACCGGTCCTCGTCGGTCAGCGGCGTACCGGAGGCCATCCTCTCGACGTTCGCCGCCGGGTGGTGACCGCGCAGCGCGATCAGAGCTCGAGCAGCATCCGGGAGTTGCCGAGGGTGTTGGGCTTGACCCGCTCCAGATCGAGGAACTCGGCGACACCCTCGTCGTACGAGCGCAGCAGCTCTGCGTAGACCTCGGGGTCGACCGCCTGCCCCTCGATCTCCGAGAACCCGTGCCGGACAAAGAAGTCGGTCTCGAAGGTGAGGCAGAAGACGCGCTCGACGCCCAGCTCACGCGCGTCGTCGAGCAGGGCCTCAAGCAGGGCAGACCCCACCCCGTGACCCAGGTGCTGCTCACCGACTGCGAGAGTGCGGATCTCGGCGAGGTCCTCCCACATGACGTGCAACGCTCCGCAGCCCGCCATCTCACCGTCGACCTCGGCGATCCGGAACTCCTGGATGCCCTCGAAGTAGGCCACGGCGTCCTTGCTGATGAGGACGCGACGCTCGGCGAGCGGCTGGACGAGCTCTCGGATAGCCCGGACGTCAGCGGTCCGGGCGCGTCGGGTGGTGACAGCGGGCACGAGACGAATCTACGCCTGCGGCGCTGACGGCGTCGGGACGACCGACGGGGACCGAGCCGCGGCCCGATCCCCGTCGCATCGTGGTGCCGCGGCTCAGCGCACCGTGTAGCGCGGCTGGCTCTGGACGTTGAGCTCGCCGAGGTCGAGCTTGTCGGCCTTCTTGGTCATCGGGTCGACGAACTTCAGGACGTCGAAGCCCTTGCCGAGGTCGGAGCTGTAGATGTGCCCGTTGTAGTAGTACGAGGACCACGTGCCCCCGCCGTCGTTGCCGGCGGCCGGTCCGCGCTCGAAGTACCCGAGTTCCTTCGGGTTGTCGCTGTCGGTGAAGTCCCAGACGCTCGTCCCGCCCATGTACCAGGACTGGACCATGATGTCCTTGCCCTTGACCGGGATGATCGAGCCGTTGTGCGCGACGCAGTTCTCCTCGTCGGTCTGGTGCCGGTCGATCTTGAAGTACGAGCGGAAGGTGAGGTCGCCCCGACGCGAGAGGTCGTAGATTGCGTTGGCTCCACGGTTCGGCCCGGTCTCGGCGTTGCAGGTCGCCGCGCCGCCGCCGCCGAGCTCGTCGGTGAAGATCACCTTCGTCGCATCCGCGTTGAAGGTGGCCGAGTGCCAGAAGGCGAAGTTCTCGTCGTCCCGGACCCGCTCGATGACCTCGGGCTGCTCGGGGTTCTTGATGTCCAGGAGGATCCCGTCACCCATGCACGCACCGGCAGCGAGGTTGCGGCTCGGGAGGGCGGTGATGTCGTGGCAGCCAGTCGTCGCGGAGCGTCGGGCGATCGGCGTCGGGCCTTCACCGCCGGGGTTGCCACCGTCCGGGAAGAGGTTGGGCGTCGCGATGACCTCCGCCGACGTGGGCGCCTTCTTGGGCACCTTGACGATGGAGATGAGGTCGTGCGGGGTCTGGCAGTCTGGGTAGGTGTCGCGCGGGCTGTAGCTCGAGACGTAGAGGTAGTCGTTCTTCTTCTTCGAGCCCGTGCCCGGGACGAGGGTGTGGGTGTGGGAGCCGCACGCGGTCTCGACGGACTTGATGTACCTCGGCGCCGTGAGGTCGCTGATGTCGAAGATCTTGATGCCCTCCCAGCTCTCCTTGATCGTCGCCGACTGCGACGTCGAGGCGCACGAGTCGTCGCTGCGCGAGGAGTCCGTCGAGAGGTAGAGGAGGTTGCCGGAGACCGAGATGTCGTTCTGGCTGCCGGGGCAGGAGACCTGGACGATGGTCTTCGGCTTCGCCGGGTCCTTGATGTCGACGATCGAGAAGCCGTTGTAGTTGCCGACGAAGGCCTTGTCGTCCTGGAAGGCGATGTCCGTCCCGGTCGCCGTCAGGGCGCCGGAGGGGGCGATGTTCGCGAGGTGCTCGACGTTGGCGCTGCGGCCGATCTCGTCCGGTGCGAGGTCGGTGCCAGAGACCCCGATCCGGTCGTCGGGGCCGACGGCCAAGGCGACGCCGCCGCCCGAGGTGACGAGTGCGGCAGCCGCTGCCGCTGCCAGGAATGCTCTGCGCATGGTTTCTCCGCTCGTGGCTCCCGGGCGAGAGGGGTCCCGCGCGCGGGTCTGGTGGGGTGCGTACAGCCTGGTACTGCCCGCGCCGGATCTGGGTCAGCGGAAGGTCAGGGTTTGGTCAGAATCAGACCCCAGCATCCCCCTTCGCCGGGTCCGCGCAGCCGACCGGGCTACGGTCGGACGCGTGTCCCGCACCCATCTCGCTGTGACTGCCTGCGCCCTCGGTCTCGTCCTGGCCGGGTGCACCGGCAGCAGCGACGCGCCTCCGACCCAGACGCTCACCTCCCCTGACGCACCGGTGCTGGAGCCCGGGAGCCCCGGGGAACCGAACAGCTCGCTCACCGGGACGGATGCCGTCGCCACCCCGACGGCCACCCACAACGCGGCCGACGTGGCCTTCCTCCAGGACATGATCCGCCACCACGCCCAGGCAGTCGTCATGAGCGAGATCGTCGAGGGCCGGCTGACCGACGCGAAGGTCACGGCCATCGCGAGCCGGATCGCCGACGAGCAGGAGCCAGAGATGCGCGGCATGGCGCAGACCCTCAAGCGCTGGGGCGAGGAGGTCCCGCCCGAGGCGGACAACCCCAAGCTCGTCACGAGCAATCACAGCGGCCACGCGGGCATGCCGGGCATGGCGAGCGCGCAGCAGCTCGCGGCCCTGCGGCAGGCAACAGGTGAGGACGTCGACCGGCAGTACCTCGACCTCATGATCGCCCACCACGAGGGAGCGCTGGAGATGTCCGAGACGCTCGGTGCCGAAGGCCGGGACGAGCGCACCGGCGAGCTCGCCGACGACATCCACGTGACCCAGACGAAGCAGATCGAGCAGATGGCGGAGATGCGACAGCGTCTCTGATGACAGTCCGGCGCTGGTCGGCCACGATGGGGTCATGACCTCGCTCACCGAGCTGTCCGTCACCGACCGTTACCGCGAGGCGGCGAAGGGTTTCACCGTCCGCGTCGAGGAGACGGCGGACTGGGACGTCCCGACACCCGTCGCCGAGTGGCGTGCCCGAGACATCGTCGGGCACCTCACGACCTGGCTGCCCGGGATGCTCGGCGACGCGGTCCTCCTTCGTCCTGGGCCGTCGGTCGAGGACGACCCCGTCGCTGCGTGGCACCACCTCGACACCCAGGTTCAGGCGCTGCTCGACGACCCGACCACCGCCGGGACCGAGGTGACGGTGGCACAGATCGGCACCCACCGCCTGGAGGGCCTGCTCGACCAGTACTTCACGAGCGACGTCGTCTTCCACACCTGGGACCTCGCCCGAGCGACCGGGCAGGACGACTCGCTCGACGAGGACTTCATCGCCGGCGCCCTCGCCGGGATGGGCCAGATCGAGGAGATGATCCGGGGCTCCGGTCAGTTCGGCGAGCAGCAGCCCGTCCCCGACGACGCGACGACGCAGGAGCGCTTCTTCGCCTTCATCGGCCGCGACCCCCGCTGGACGCCACCGACCCCGTAGGACAACGCGAAGGGGGCGGCCCGCCGAGCGATCGGCGGGCCACCCCCTTCGTCATCCGGGCGGGTCAGCCCTGCGGGGCCGGCCCCGCCTCGCCCGTGCCGACCGCCACCGCGACGTCGTCGACGTCGGGCTTGTGCGTGCCGGCGAAGGTGAAAACGGCGTCCTTGCCCTCGCCCTCGACGTCGACCCCGATGATCGTGCCGGGGGTGAGGTCGCCGAAGATGATCTTCTCGGCGATCTGGTCCTCGATCTCGCGCTGGATCGTCCGCTTGAGCGGGCGGGCGCCGAGCGCCGGGTCGTAGCCGCGGTGCGCGAGCAGCTCCTTGGCCGCGGACGTGAGGACGATGCCCATGTCCTTGTCCTTGAGGCGCGTGTCGAGCTTGGCGATCTCGAGGTCGACGATCTGGACGATCTCGGCCTCGGTGAGCCGCGGGAAGACGATCGTCTCGTCGACGCGGTTGAGGAACTCCGGACGGAAGTGGTCCTTGAGCGCCGAGTTGACCGAGGCCTTCATCTTCTCGTACTCGGTGCCCGAGTCCGTGCCCGCCGCGAAGCCGAGCGAGACCGCCTTGATCTCACGCGAGCCGAGGTTGGTCGTCATGATGATCACGGTGTTCTTGAAGTCGACGACGCGACCCTGCGAGTCGGTCAGACGCCCCTCCTCGAGCACCTGCAGGAGGCTGTTGAAGATGTCCGGGTGAGCCTTCTCGACCTCGTCGAAGAGGACGACCGAGAACGGCTTGCGGCGCACCTTCTCGGTGAGCTGACCGCCCTCGTCGTAGCCGACGTAGCCGGGCGGGCTGCCGAAGAGGCGGCTCGCCGTGTGCTTCTCGGAGAACTCAGACATGTCGAGCGTGATGAGCGAGTCCTCGTCGCCGAAGAGGAACTCGGCGAGGGCCTTCGCCAGCTCCGTCTTACCGACACCGGTCGGGCCGGCGAAGATGAACGAGCCACCGGGGCGACGCGGGTCCTTCAGGCCGGCGCGGGTGCGACGGATGGACTGCGAGAGCGCCTTGATCGCGAGGTCGTTGCCGATGACGCGCTTGTGCAGCTCCTCCTCCATGCGGAGCAGGCGGGTCGCGTCGTTCTCGTTGAGCTTGCCGACGGGCACGCCGGTGCTCATCGTGAGGATCTCGGCGACGTGCTCCTCGTCGAGCTGGACGGCCGCGTCGAGACGGCCGGACTTCCACTCCTCCTCGAGGGTGGCCTTCTCCTTGAGGAGGTTCTTCTCGTCGTCGCGCAGCCGCGCCGCGAGCTCGAAGTCCTGACCGTCGATCGCCGACTCCTTGTCGCGGCGGACGTCAGCGATCTTCTCGTCGATCTCCTTGGCGGCCGGCGGGGCCGACAGGCGGAAGATCCGCAGGCGGGCACCGGCCTCGTCGATGAGGTCGATCGCCTTGTCCGGCAGGAAGCGGTCGTTGATGTAGCGGTCGGAGAGGGTCACCGCAGAGACGATCGCCTCGTCGGTGATCGTCACGCCGTGGTGCGCCTCGTAGCGGTCGCGCAGCTTCTTGAGCATCTCGATGGCGTCCTGGATCGACGGCTCGTCGACCTGGATCGGCTGGAAGCGGCGCTCGAGCGCGGCGTCCTTCTCGATGTGCTTGCGGTACTCGTCGAGGGTCGTCGCCCCGACGGTCTGCAGCTCGCCGCGGGCGAGCATCGGCTTGAGGATGCTCGCCGCGTCGATCGCGCCCTCGGCCGCACCGGCCCCGACGAGCGTGTGGATCTCGTCGATGAAGAGGATGATGTCGCCGCGGGTCTTGATCTCCTTGAGTACCTTCTTGAGGCGCTCCTCGAAGTCACCGCGGTAGCGGCTGCCGGCGACGAGCGAGCCGAGGTCGAGGGTGTAGAGCTGCTTGTCCTTGAGCGTCTCGGGGACGTCGCCGGCGACGATGCGGCTCGCCAGGCCCTCGACGATCGAGGACTTGCCGACGCCGGGCTCGCCGACGAGCACCGGGTTGTTCTTCGTCCGGCGCGAGAGGGTCTGCATGACCCGCTCGATCTCCTTCTCACGGCCGACGATCGGGTCGAGCGCGCTGTCTCGCGCGGCCTGGGTGAGGTTGCGGCCGAACTGGTCGAGGACGAGGGAGCCCGCAGGCTGGCCCTCGGCGGGACCGGAGCTGGCGCCGACACCGGCGGCCTGTCCCTCCTTGCCGCCCTGGTAGCCCGAGATGAGCTGGATGACGGTCTGGCGCACCCGGCCGAGGTCCGCGCCGAGCTTGACGAGGACCTGGGCGGCCACCCCTTCGCCCTCACGGATGAGGCCGAGGAGGATGTGCTCGGTGCCGATGTAGTTGTGGCCGAGCTGGAGCGCCTCACGCAGCGAGAGCTCGAGGACCTTCTTCGCCCGCGGCGTGAAGGGGATGTGACCGGTCGGCGCCTGCTGACCGGGGCCGATGATGTCCTGCACCTGCTCGCGGACCTGCTCCAGCGAGATGCCGAGCGACTCCAGCGCCTTGCTGGCGACGCCCTCGCCCTCGTGGATGAGGCCGAGCAGGATGTGCTCGGTGCCGATGTAGTTGTGGTTGAGGAGGCGGGCCTCCTCCTGCGCGAGCACGACGACTCGGCGGGCCCTGTCGGTGAACCGTTCGAACATGGGACGCCCCTTCTGGCTTGGCTGCCACGATGCTATCCGGGCCGGTGCCGAAGTCCTCGGGCATTGCGCCCTCGGCGTACGGCAGCCGGCCGATCTGTGGGGTCAACGCGCGACGGCGGCGTCGTTGTTCCGTCCGTGGGGACGAAGACTTCCGCTCAGGGCGTAACGGCAGACTCGACGGAGGGCACGGGCGAAGTGTTGGACGTCGCGGCCGCCTCCGCGGCACGCGTCAGCTCGACGACGATCCAGCACCACCACAGCAGCCCGACCGCCCAGGCCACGACCTGGACCCACTTCGGCCCGGCGGTCCAGGCCAGGCCCCGGTTGCCGACGACGTCGCTGACGTGCAGCTGGGTCGCGACGAGCCAGGCTGCCCACCACACGAGCAGACCCCGGACACGGGCGTCGAAGGCCCGGACGAGGTCCGCGACCACCTGGTAGGGGAACCACAGGTTGATGATCGGCACGACCCACCCGAGGAGCGTCCACATCGAGCTTCGTCGGTGCGGAGCCTCGGGGACGACATCCTCGGCAAGGGTGCGCAGCGACGAGAGCCAGGCGCTCGTCGAGACCCAGGTGAAGAGGATGACGACGAGCCAGAGGCCGTGGAAGTTCTGCGACGGCGACGGCATCCCCCACCCGAGTGCCTGGGCCTCGAGGGCGAAGAGCATGCTCATGGAGGCCGCTCCCGCGACGACGGCATATGACCCGAGCCGCACGCTCCGGACCTGCCGCCCCACGGTGGCCATGGCGCGACGATACTCCGTCCTCAGCGACCCCGCTGACATTTCGGGCACCAGTAGAGCGTGCGCCCGGCGACGTCGGTCGCCGACACCGGCGTCCCGCAGACGAGGCAGGGCTCCCCGGTGCGCTTGTAGACGAAGCTGTCGCGCTCGGTGAGGTGGACCTCCTCCCCCTTCGCCAGGGCGGTCTCGACCTGCTCGACCTGCTCCGGCAGGGTGACGATCCGGCTCGTCGCGACGCCGAGGGGCAGGAGGCGGCGCAGGTCGGCCCAGATCGCCTCCCAGCTCTCGCGGCGCAGCCGCTCCCCCGGCGTCATCGGGTCGATCTCGTGCCGGAAGAGGACCTCGCAGCGGTAGACGTTGCCGACCCCGGCAAGGACCGCCTGGTCCATGAGCAGCGCGGCGATGGACTTCTTTGAGCGCGTTATCCGCGCCCAGGCCGCATCGCCCGACTCGTCCCGCAGCGGGTCGGGGCCCAGCGTGGCGTGGACTGCCGCCTCGTCGTCGGAGGTGATGACCGCGCACGTCATCGGGCCACGCAGGTCGGCGACGTGCGCGTCGTTCTCGATCCGCAGCCGGACCATGCCGACGACCGGCCGCTCCCCGACGTAGGCGTGGGCGTCGATGGTGAAGGTGCCGATGAGCCCGAGGTGGACGTGGAGGACCCGGACCCCGAGGTCGGCCTCGACCTCCACGAAGAGATGCTTGCCATGCGCCCGAGCCTCGACCACCACTCCCCCGTCGAGCAGCGAAGCACCCTCGGCGAACCGGCCCTGCGGCGAGCTGAACCGCGCCGGCCCACCGGCGAAGGCGGCGTCGAGGTCGCGGGCGATCCGGTGGAGGGTGTGCCCCTCGGGCACGTCAGCCGGCCTTCTTCGCCGGGGTCTTCTTCGTGGTCTTCTTGGCCGCCGTCTTCTTGGCAGTGGTCTTCTTCGCGGCCGTCTTCTTCGCAGGTGCCTTCGAGGCGGCCTTCTTCGCCGTCTTCTTCACAGGAGCCTTGGCTCCTGCGGTGGAGGCAGCTCCGGACGACGGGGTGCCCGTCCCCTTCGTCGACTCGCCGCGGCGGGACTTCGCCTTCTCGACCGACTTCGCGAGCGCCGCGAGCAGGTCGACGACCTCGCCGCCCTCCTCCTCGTCCTCGGGGGCCGCGGTGACCTCGCCACCCTCGAGCTTGGCGGCGACGAGCGCCTTGACCGCGTTGGCGTAGTCGTCCTCGTAGTCGTCGGGGTCGAAGTCGTCGGCGAGCTGGTCGATGAGCACCTGCGCCATCGACAGCTCCTTCTCGGTGGCGTGCATGTCCTCGCCAAGGTCGCCGAACTGGTCGGTCGAGCGCACCTCGTCGGGCCAGAGCATCGTCTGCATGACGATCATGCCGTCGCGGACGCGGAGCACCGCCATCGTCATCCGGGTGCGGATCGAGACCGTCGCGATGGCGACGCGGTCCTCCCCCTCGAGCGCGTCCCGGAGCAGGACGTAGGGCTTCTGCGCGGACTTGTCCGGCTCGAGGTAGTACGTCTTGTCGAGGTAGATCGGGTCGATCTGGTCGGAGGGCACGAACTTCTCGACGCTGATCTCCTTGCTCGACCGCGTCGGGAGGTCCTTGAAGTCCTCGTCGGTGAGCACGACCATGTCGCCGTCCTCGGTCTCGTACCCCTTGGCGATGTCGTCGTAGGCGACCTCCTCGCCGTCGATCTGGCAGATCCGCCGGTACCGGATCCGGCCGCCGTCCTTGACGTGCACCTGCCGGAACTGCACGTCGTGGTTCTCCGTCGCGGAGTACAGCCGCACCGGCACGTTGACCAGGCCGAAGGAGACCGCGCCCTTCCAGATCGCTCGCATGGGTCAAGGATGCCCCGTGTGCGGCAGGATCGGCACCGTGCGCCCCATGCTTGCCTCGTCGACCGACCGCGTGCCGGTCGGCGACGCCTGGGTGCACGAGGTGAAGTGGGACGGCATGCGCGTGCTCGCCGATGTCCGCGGGGGACGCCTCACGCTGTGGTCACGGACGGAGCGCGACGTCACCGTCGCCTACCCCGAGCTCGCCGGGCTGGCCGACCTCTACGACGACGTGCTCCTCGACGGCGAGGTCGTCGCGCTGCGCGACGGCGTCCCCTCCTTCCACGCCCTCGCGGAACGCATGCACGTCACCTCGGCCCGCAAGGCCCAGCGGCTCGCGTCGTCGACGCCGGTGAGGCTCATGGTCTTCGACGCCCTGCGGGTGCTCGGCCAGGACATCACCGCGCAGCCGTGGCACGCCCGCCGCGCACTCCTCGAGCAGCTCGACATCGACACCGCACGGTGGCAGGTCCCCCCGGTCTACGACGACGGCGAGCTGCTGCTCGGGGTCACCGAGGAGCAGGGGCTCGAGGGCATCGTCAGCAAGCGACGCGACGCGGCCTACCACCCGGGCCGCCGCTCCCCCGACTGGCTCAAGCTCCCTCACCGCAGCACCGTCTCCGTCGTCGTCGGCGGCTGGCGACCCGAGACCGGAGCGGGCGACCGGCTCGGCTCGGTCCTCGTCGGCGTCCCGGGCGAAGGGGGCGGCCTGCACTTCGCCGGACGGGTCGGGTCCGGTCTCGCCGGCCGGGCCGGAGCGCAGCTCCGCGGTCTCCTCGACGAGGCGAGCGGCTCCCCCTTCGTCGACGAGCTGCCGAGGGCCGACGCGACCGGCGCCCGCTGGGTCGAGCCGACCGTCGTCATCGACGTCGCAGCCCTCGGGCGCACCGACGGCGGCCGGCTGCGGCAGCCCTCGTTCCAGCGCACCCGCCCCGACCTCACCCCGGAGGACCTTGATGCCTGAGCCCGACGTCGCCCGCGTCAAGGTTGCCGGCCGCACCCTGCGCCTCACCTCCCTCGACAAGGTCATGTATCCCGCCACCGAGACGACGAAGGGGGAGGTGCTGGCCTACTACGCGGCCGTCGCCCCGGTCCTGCTGCCGCACCTCGAGGGGCGTCCCGTGACCCGGGTGCGCTGGCCCCACGGTGTCGGGGACCAGTCCTTCTTCGAGAAGAACGTCCCGTCCGGGGCGCCGTCCTGGCTGACCCGGGTGCAGATCGACGACGTCACCTACCCCTTCGTCACCGACGCCGCCGACCTCACCTACCTCGTCAACCTCAACGCCCTTGAGCTGCACGTCCCCCAGTGGCGGGTGGAGGACGACGAGCGGGTCAACCCCGACCGGCTCGTCATCGACCTCGACCCCGGCCCACCCGCCGGCCTGCACGAGTGCGCCAAGGCCGCGCTCATCGTGCGTGACCGGCTCGAGCAGCTCGGCCTGGAGCTCTACCCGGTGACCTCCGGCAGCAAGGGCATGCAGCTCTACGCGCAGCTCGGCGGCGATCTCAGCTCGGACCAGGTGCGCGACCTCGCCCAGCAGCTCGCGCAGGAGCTCACCGGCGCCCACCCCGACCTGCTGCTGTGGAAGATGACGAAGACCCTCCGCCCGGGCAAGGTCTTCCTCGACTGGAGCCAGAACGTCGCCGCGAAGACGACGATCAGCCCCTACTCGATGCGCGGGCGCGACGACCCGTGGGTGGCCGCGCCGCGTACCTGGGACGAGGTCGAGCAGGGGGCCGAGGAGCCCGACGCGCTGCAGCAGCTCGACATCGACGAGGTCCGAGACCGGCTCGACCGCGACGGCGACCTCATCGAGGGGCTCCTCGGTTAGACCTCGCGGTGCTCGCGCATCAGCGGTGCCTTGCGGTCGCGACCTCGAGGTTGATCCGGCGGGCCCAGCCGATCCCGCCGTAGATGAAGCCCGTGTAGCCCTGCACGAGCGACGCGCCGCCGGCGAGGCGCTCGCGGACGTCGGCGCCGGTGCTCACCCCACCGACGGAGATGATCGAGAGCTCGTCGGCGACGAGTCGCGAGAGCCGCTCGAGGACCTCGAGCGAGCGCGCCGCGAGCGGCGGCCCCGACAGTCCGCCGGCCCCGGCGGCCTCTATCGCGGACTGGCTCGAGCGCAGCCCTGACCGCGAGATCGTCGTGTTCGTCGCGGCGATACCGGCCAGCCCGAGACTCAGCGCGAGCTCACCAACCCCGTCGACCTGCACGTCGTCGAGGTCCGGGGCGATCTTGACCGCGACCGGCACACCGGCCGCCTCCTCGAGCACCGCCTCGAGGATCGGGGTCAGCGAGGCCTCCTCCTGCAGGCCGCGCAGGCCCGGGGTGTTCGGCGAGGAGACGTTGACCGCGAGGTAGTCGGCGACCGGGGCGAGCGCCCTCGCCGATGCCCGGTAGTCCGCGACCACGGCCTCGAGGTCCTCGGCGTCGACGACCCGGCTCTTGCCGATGTTGACCCCGATGACCGGTCGGGAGCTGGCCTCCCGCGCCTGCGCGATCCGGTCGACCGCGGCGCGGGCGCCGCCGTTGTTGAAGCCCATCCGGTTGACGATCGCCCGATCGTCGACGAGCCGCGCGAGACGCGGTCGAGGGTTGCCCGGCTGCGGATGCCAGGTGAGCGTGCCGACCTCGACATGCCCGAAGCCCAGCGCCCCGAGGCCGGCGATCATCGTCGCGTCCTTGTCGAAGCCGGCAGCGATGCCGAAGGGCGTCGGGAAGCGCAGACCCATGGCCCGCTGCTCGAGCACCGGGTCGACCCGCACCCCGGGACGCGCCCTGCCGATCGTCCGGATCACCCGCGCCCCGAGATGATGCGCGGTCTCGGCGTCGAGGTGCTGCAGAGCGTGCCGGAAGACGAACTCGTAGCCGGTCATGGATCCTCCTGTGCCGCGCGGCCGGCGCCGGTGGGCACCGGCGCAATTGTCACAGAGCCCGGGGCGACCGCGGGCACCCGGTGCACTCGGTCAGGCCTGGCAGCGCGTACATGAGGCAGCACGACTCTCGCTGCGGCGGGGGACCCCCGACGAGCCGGTGGATCGCCTTCTCCCACATGTCGTCGACCATGCCGAGCCGCTGGTGGCTGCTCATCTTCTCCGTCGCGGGGAACGCCTCGGCGATGCGGCGGCCCGTCGCTCGGTAGCCGGCGGCGGCGGCATCGAGGCGATCGGCGACGTCCTCGACCTGCCGGGACTCCCCCTTCGCCACCCGGACTCGCACCGGGTACAGATAGGTCGGCTCGAGGGCGATCCACCACCCGGAGGGGTCGGGGTCGAGGACCCACGAGCCGCGGACCGCGGCCGTCGCGACGACCTGGGCGAAGGGGTCGAGGTGATGCTGGAGGACGAAGGCCGAGGGCATCCCGGGCGGCGCGACGCCGGACTGCCGCTCGGTCACCCGCGCGTACGCGGAGACCCACCGGCGGGTCTGGGCCGGTTCGTTCAGCGGACCGGCGAGCGGGACCTCGTGGGCGCCCGGGGCCCGGTCGGCGACGACGTCGAGGTAGGCGAGGTGCGGGCGGAGCGCGACGAGGCCGGCCGCGAAGGGCTCTACCTTCGCGCCGGCCCCGTCGGGGAGGTCAGATGTCAGCGGTTGGCCTTCTCGTAGGCCGCCATGATGTCTGCGCTGATCCGGCCACGGTCACTGACGTCGTGGCCGTTCGCGCGCGCCCACTCGCGGACCTCGGAGGTGTTGCTCCGCGTGGCGGCGGGCTTGCGGCCTGCCGAGCGTCGGCCACCGGCGCGGCGGGCGTGGCCGGTGTAGGTGGCGAGGGCGTCGCGCAGCGCGGAGGCGTTCTTCTCGCTGAGGTCGATCTCGTAGGTCACCCCGTCGAGACCGAAGGTCACCGTCTCGTCGGCGGGACCACCGTCGATGTCGTCCTCGAGGATGACCTGAACTCGCTGAGCCATGAGCGTCCTTTCATGAAATACGTGGTCGATATGTCGATGCTGCGTGATCAATATCGATTTGCCCCACCACGATAGGTGATTTCACGCAGTGCCGTCCAAAGACCAGAAGAACGATTATCCGGCGGTCTTTTCCCCACGGTTCTCGGTGGCGTCCGAGGTGGCTGTCTCCTGGGGGGTCGGCGCGGCCGGGCGCTCGTGCTCCTTGCGCCAGGCGGCGAGCGCCTTCCGCTCACGCCGGTCGGCCTCGATCATGTACCTGACGATCCAGTAGAAGAGAAATGCGACACCGACCGTCGGCAGCAGCGCAAGAAGATAGGGCGCGATCGTGTCGAGCATCAGGCCTCCGGCTTGAGATGGGGGAAGAGCAACGTCTCGCGGATGCTCGCCCCGGTGAAGAACATGACCATGCGGTCGATCCCGATCCCGATACCGCCCATCGGCGGGGCGCCGTACTCGAGCGCCCGGAGGAAGTCCTCGTCGAGCTGCATCGCCTCAGGGTCGCCGGCGGCAGCGGCCAACGACTGGGCGGTGAGCACCTCGCGCTGGACGACCGGGTCGACGAGCTCGGTGAAGCCGGTACCACGCTCGACCCCGGCGATGATGAGGTCCCACGCGTGGATGAGGCGAGGGTCCTCGTCCTGGCGGCGAGCCAGCGGCTGGGCCTCGGCCGGATAGTCGCAGACGAAGGTCGGCGCGAGGATGCCCGGCTCGACGATCTCGCCGAAGAGCTCCATGACGACCTTGCCCGCGGGCCACGCCGGGTCGATCTCGACCTCGTGCTCGGCGGCGATCGCGGTGAGCTCGGCGAGCGGGGTGTCGGGGGTGACCTCGCGGCCAACCGCCTCGGACAGGCCGGGGTAGACCGAGAGCCAGCGCCACTCGCCGTCGAGGTCGACCTCGCCGGCGGGGGTCTGGACCACCCGCGACCCGACGGCGTCGGCGACCGCGAGGTAGATCCGCCGGGTCAGCTCGGCGACGCTGCGCTGGTCGCCGTAGGCCTCGTATGCCTCGAGCATCGTGAACTCCGGCGAGTGCGTGGAGTCGACGCCCTCGTTGCGGAAGATCCGACCCATCTCGTAGACCTTGTCGACACCGCCGACGACGGCCTTCTTGAGGTTGAGCTCAAGGGCGATGCGCAGCGACATGTCCTGGTCGAACGCGTTCATGTGGGTGCCGAAGGGGCGCGCGGCCGCGCCACCGTGGATGAGCTGGAGGACAGGGGTCTCGACCTCGACGAAGCCCTCGCCGTCGAGCGTCGCCCGGACCGCCCGCAGGACGGCCGCCTTGGTGCGGACGATGTCACGGGCCTCCTGCCGGGCCACGAGGTCGACATAGCGCTGACGGACCCGGGCCTCCTCGGAGAGCTCCTTGTGCAGGGTCGGCAACGGTCGCAGGGCCTTGCTCGCCATGACCCACCCCGTCGCCATGACGGAGAGCTCGCCGCGGCGCGAGCGGATGACCCGGCCGGTGACGGCGACGTGGTCGCCGAGGTCGACGTCGGCCTTCCATGCGGCGAGCGCGTCCTCCCCCACCTCGGCGAGGGAGAGCATGACCTGAAGCCGGTCGCCGACGCCCTCCTGGAGGGAGGCGAAGGCGAGCTTGCCCGTGTTGCGGATGAACATCACCCGGCCGGCCACGGTGACGACGTCCTGCGTCTCCTCGCCGGTCTCGAGGTGCGCGTACCGCTCGATGACCTCGGCGAGGGTGTGCGTGCGGCCCACGGCGGTCGGGTAGGCAGCGGTCCCCCGCTCGAGCAGCCGGTCACGCTTCTCGCGGCGGACCCTCATCTGCTCCGGGAGGTCGTCGGTCGTCGCGGGAGCGGGGGTCTCGGTCACCGGACGAGGATAACGAAGGGGGATGGGTCCCCCTTCGCCCGGCTCAGGTCCCGTGGCGTCCTCGCGAGGAAGGTCAGACGGGCTCGACGGTCTCCGAGAAGATCTCGCGCCGCCCGCCGCCCGGGCCGATGAGCAGGGGCGTGTTGTCGATGAGGCGGGTCGTGCCCACCCGGCCGGCGACGGCGAGCAGGGCCTCGCCGCGGTACCACTCGGGCACGCCCTGGAGCGTCGTCGGGTGGACGAGCACGAGGTAGTCGACGAGCACGAGCGGCTCCTTGACGAGGACAGCCCGCGACGCACGGCGCACCGCCGACGGGCCCTCGGTCGCCGCGGCGGCTCCGGCAGCGAGCGCCCGCGAGAGGCACAGGGCGACCTCGCGGTCGGACTCGGTGAGGTAGGTGTTGCGGCTGCTCATCGCCAGGCCGTCGGGCTCGCGCACCGTCGGTACCGAGACGATCCGGGCGGGGAAGTCGATGTCGCGGACCATCCGGCGGATGAGGAGCAGCTGCTGGGCGTCCTTCTGGCCGTAGTAGAAGGAGTTGCCGCCCGTGAGGTGCATGAGCTTGGCAACGACGGTGAGCATGCCGTCGAAGTGCCCCGGGCGCTGCTGGCCCTCGAGCACGTCACCGAGCGGTCCGGCAGAGATGCGCACACCCGGGTCGCCGTCGGGGTAGACGACGTCGGGCGTCGGCGCGAAGACGAGGTCGACGCCGTGCTCACGGCAGATCGCGAGGTCGTCGTCGAGGGTCCGCGGGTACTTCGAGAGGTCCTCCTTCGGCCCGAACTGCAGCGGGTTGAGGAAGATCGTCACGATGACGTGCTCGGCCTCCTTGCGGGCCTCACGGATGAGCGTGGCGTGCCCGTCGTGCAGCGCGCCCATCGTCATGACGACGGCGGTCTGGCCGGTCAGCGCCGCGCGGGCCTCGCGCAGCTCTGCCCGCGTGCGGGCGATGACCGGGTCGGTCGGGGCCTGGGTGGTCATCGGGTCTCCTGGTCCGGGGACGACGGTGGGGTCTCAGCGGTGGTGAGCTCGAGGATCGGGGCGGCCTGGTCGGGGCGGAGGCGCCCGGTGCGCAGGGCCCGCCGTGCGGTGGCGGTGGCGTGGGCAGCGTAGGCGGGACGGATGTCGGGCGCGAGCGCGTCCAGGACCTGCAGGTGGGTCGCGACCGTGCCCGCGTCGCCACGCGCCACGGGTCCGGTGAGCGCCGAGTCGCCCGACGCGAGCGCGTTGTCGAGGCTGGCCTGCAGCAGCGGACGCAGCAGCCGCTCGCCGTGCTCGACCCCTGCCTCGGCCAGGATCTCTCGGGTCTGGGCCACGAGCGTGACGAGGTGGTTGCTGCCGTGGGCGAGGGCCGCGTGGTACAGCGGCCGCGACGCCTCGGGCACCCACACCGGCTCCCCGCCCATCTCCATGACGAGGGCCTCGGCGACGGCGCGCAGCGGCTCGGGCGTGGTGATCCCGAAGCACGCCTCGTGCAGCCGCGCGAGGTCGAGCGAGGTGCCCGTGAAGGTCATCGCGGGGTGCAGCGCCAGCGGGATGACACCCTGGTCGACGGCTGGGGCGAAGGGGGCCAGCCCGTGCGCCCCGGAGGTGTGGGCCGCGATCTGCCCGGAGCGCCACACCTTGGTCGTGGCGAGGCCGGCGACGAGATCGGTCAGGGCGTCGTCCGGCACGGCGAGCAGCACGAGGTCAGCGGCGGCGACGACCTCCTCGACCGGGTGGACGGGGACGTCCGGCAGGAGGGTCGCGGCCCGCTCGAGGCTGGCCTCGCTCACGGCACTCACGGCGACGACACGGTGCCCGGCTGCGGCGAGGGCGGCGCCGAGCACGGCCCCGACCCGTCCGGCTCCGACGACGCCGACGCGCAGCCAGGGGCGCGGATGGTCCATCGGGTCGCTCACGGGGCCGACGCTATCGCGGACCTAGGGTGAGGACCGTGATGATCCCGTGGTCCGACGCCTGGCACGAGGCGCTCTACGGGGCCACCGGCTTCTACCGCCGGCCGGAGGGGGCGGCGGGGCACTTCGAGACGGCGACGCACGGCCCCGTCGGCCAGGCCCTGGCCCGCACGCTCCTCGGACTCACGGAGGAGATCGGCGTCGAAGCGATCGTCGACCTCGGCGCCGGGCGAGGTGAGCTCCTCATGGCGCTGCGCGCGGTCGGCCACGACGGGCCGCTCACCGGTGTCGACGTCGTCGACCGCCCGGCAGGTCTGCCTGACCACATCGGCTGGGTCGTCGCTCCCGGAGGGGGTGGGCTGGCCAGCGCGGACGAGGTGGACGCTGCCCTGGGAGCGCGGCTGGGCAGGTCGCTCGTCGTGGCCCACGAGTGGCTCGACGTCGTGCCCTGCCCGGTAGCGGAGGTCGACGAGACCGGGTCGCTCCGGCTCGTCGAGGTCGACGCCGAGGGCCGTGAAGGGCTCGGCGCGCCCCTCGCCGGGGCAGAGCTGGCCTGGGCGCGCCAGTGGTGGCCGGGCGGCGAGTCCGGCGCCCGGGTCGAGGTGGGGCTGAGTCGGGACCAGGCGTGGGCCAGGATGCTCGACGAGTGGCACCCCGCCGCGGCAGTCGCCATCGACTACGCGCACACGGCCGGCAGCCGCCCCTTCGCCGGGACGCTCGCTGCCTACCGCGACGGAGAGACCGTGCTCCCCGTCCCGGACGGGGCGGCCGACATCACCGCCCACGTGGCCGTCGACTCTCTTCGCCACGACGAGATCGTCACCGGCGCCGAGGCGGTCCGCTGCTGGGGACCGAGCCCGGCGTTGCCCGACCACGCACTCTCCCGCACCGACCCGGCGCGCTACCTCGCCGAGCTCTCGCAGTCGAGCGCCGTCAGAGCGTTGCTCGGCCCGCCGTACGGCGACTTCGCGTGGGTGGTCAGCCGGGGCTGAGGACGAGCCGCTCGAAGCCCCGCAGGACGAAGGTCGGTCGGCGCACCGCCTCGACGATCTCAAGACGCGCATGCCGGGTGAGCAGCGCGCGCACCGACTGCTGCAGCTCCAGCCGCGCGAGCGGCGCCCCGATGCAGAAGTGGATCCCCAGCCCGAAGGCGAGATGCGGGTTCGGGTCGCGACGCGGGTCGAAGACGTCCGGCTCGGCGAAGACCGACGGGTCACGGTTGGCCGCGCCGAGGAGGACGATCACCTTCTCCCCCTTCGCCACCGCGCGTCCGGCGACCTCGATGTCGTCGGTGGCCGTCCGCTCGAAGAGATGGAGTGGGCTGTCATGCCGCAGCAGCTCCTCGACGAAGGGGGCGAGCGCCGCGTCGTCGTGGACGGCCACGTCGGGCGCGCCGGCATGCAGCCACGAGTGGATGCCGTTGCCGAGCCCGTTGACGCTCGCCTCGTGCCCGGCGTTGAGCAGGAGCACCACGGTCGCGACGAGCTCGTGGCGGCTGAGCCGGTCGCCCGAGTCGCGGGCCTGCACGAGGTCGGTGAGCAGGTCGGTGCCGGGGTGCCGGGCTCGGTGGTCGGCGAGCTCGTCGGCGTACGCGGCGAAGTCGGCGCTCGCTTGTCGCGCCTCGGCGCGCTCCTCCTCGCTCGGGTCGACCTCGTACATCTTGACGATCGCCTGGCTCCACGGTCGCAGCAGGTGCCGGTCGCTCTCGGGCCAGTCGAGCAGCTCGGCGATGACCGTCACCGGGAGCGGCTCGGCGACGGCCTCGATGAGGTCGAAAGCCCCGTCGCCCGCCTCGTCGATGAGCTGGTCCGCGATCGCGCGGATCCGCGGCTCGAGACGGGCGACGTGGCCCCGGTTGAAGGCTCCCGCGACGAGCCGCCGCAGCCGCGTGTGCTTGGGCGGCTCGCTGTCGAGGATCGAGTCGGCGTGCAGCCAGTTGAAGGTCTCCCAGTCCTCCTCCGGCTCACGCGGACGGAAGATGCGCCCCAGGCCGCGGTGCCGCAGCGCCGCCGACACCTCGGCGTGCCCAGAGGCGACGTGAGCCTGCAGCTCCTCGTGCCGGACGAAGGGGGCGTGCTCACGCAGCGCCGCCAGGTGCGGGTACGGGTCGCGAATGACCTCAGGGTCGGTGAGGTCGAGAGGAGGGACGGAGCCGGTCATGCTGGGATCCTGCCACCCGGGTCAGGGCGCCGGGGGGCCGACCGGGGTCAGGGTGCGGGTCATGACGTCAGCGATGAGGTCCTGGCCGCGCGGACCGGGGTGGAGGTCGTCGAGGTAGATCCCGGCTGGGGCCCCGATGACCGGCGGCAGGTCTGCACCGACATCGACGAAGGAGACCCCGTCCAGCGCAGCCATCCCGCGCATGACCGTGCGGTAGTCGCCCCAGTCGTACCGGAAGAAGCCCGCTGGTGGGCGGTGCCACGAGGTGATGAGGACCGGGCCGGAGAAGCCAGCCGCCCGCGTCGTCCGGACGATCTCGACGAGGTCGGTGCGGAGGGCCGCCGGCGGGGTCCCGGCCCGGGCGTCGTTGAAGCCGAGCGCGATGACGAGCAGGTCGGGGTTCATCGACACCGAGTCGTGGACGTAGCCCGGCTCGCGGCTCACGTGACGAGCGGTGATGCCGGAGTGAGAGGCATCGACGACGTGGACGCAGCGCCCGCGGTCGCCACGGAACGGGGTGAGGTCGGTGACGACGGCCCTGCGGGCTGCGCTGGCGTTGCGCACGGTCCAGGTTTGTGTCCGCAGGTCACCGGTGGCCGAGTGCCAGACCCGCCGCTCAGCGACCTCATCCTCGGTCTGCACGTCCTGGCCGGCCAAGGTCTCTTCGCCGTCGACGGCGATCTCGAGGTCACCTCCCCGAGGACCTGTGCGGTAGCCGATGGCGACCTCCGAGGCGACGACCTCCCAGCTCACCGATGCGCCGGGGGCCAGGGAAAGGGCCCGCCCGCCGGGTCCCACGGTGCTGAGCTGCTCGACCTCTCCGCGCACCTGGGGGTCGGGCAGGCTCCCGGCCGCGTACCAGGCGGGGACGAGCGTGCCTGCTCCCTCGTAGCCGGTGGGGCCGACCGGGCAGCCGGGCGCCTTCGCCTGCTCGCGCAGCGCATCCTGCAGCTGCCCTGCCCAGCGTCGGTCGAGGTGGTCCCGGACCCCGAAGCCCTCGCTCACCGAATCGCCAAGGACGACCACCGTGGCCGGGGCCTGGTCGGAGTCGGCGAGCGCCTGGTACCAGGGGTCGAGGACGTCTCGCTGGGCCACGACCCGGGCATCGCGTTGCGCGGGTGACTGCGGCAGCGTCAGCGCGGCCGCCAGCGCGAGCGCAGCGGCCGCGCCCGCGAGGATCGACCGGGCCGCTGCCATGGTTCGACGATAACGAGAGCGATGACGGCATACTCAGGCTCATGCCCCCGGCCGCCAGCACCCCGCGCGAGGTGACCCTCGGCGTCGGCTCCGGTGTGGAGAGCACGGACATGGTGCTCAACATCGGCCCGCAGCACCCGGCGACCCACGGGGTGCTCCGCCTGCAGGTCGTGCTCGACGGCGAACGGGTGATCTCGGCCGACCCGGTGGTCGGCTACATGCACCGGGGCGCGGAGAAGCTCTTCGAGGTGCGCGACTACCGCCAGATCACGGTGCTCGCGAACCGTCACGACTGGCTGTCGGCCTTCGGCAACGAGCTCGGCGTCGTCCTCGGCGTCGAGGCGATGCTCGGCATGGAGGTCCCCGAGCGCGCGGTCTGGGCGCGCACGCTCCTCGCGGAGCTCAACCGGGTCCTCAACCACCTGATGTTCCTCGGCTCCTACCCGCTCGAGCTCGGTGCCATCACCCCGGTCTTCTACGCGTTCACCGAGCGCGAGGAGATCCAGTCGGTCATGGAGGAGATCTCCGGCGGCCGGATGCACTACATGTTCAACCGCGTCGGCGGGCTCAAGGACGACCTGCCCGCGGGCTGGCTCGACCGGGTGGCCGCAGCCGTCGCGGCCGTGCGCGGCCGCATGCCGCAGCTCGAGTCGCTGCTCGTCGGCAACGAGATCCTCCACGCCCGGGCGAAGGGGGTGGGCGTCCTCTCCCCCGAGCTCATCCACGCCTTCGGGGTCTCCGGGCCGATCGCGCGGGCCAGCGGCGTCGACCTCGACCTGCGGCGGGACGCTCCCTACCTCGCGTACGGCGAGCTCTTCGCCGACGGGGGGCCGGGGCGGGTCGTCACCCGCACCGAGGGCGACTGCCTGGCCCGGCTCGAGGTGCTGCTCGAGCAGACCCACGTCAGCCTCGACCTCGTCGATGCCTGCGTCGACCGGCTGCGCTCGCTTCCCGCGGGCCCGGTGAACCAGCGGCTGCCGAAGGTGCTCAAGGTCCCCGAGGGCGATCGGTACACCGCGACGGAGAACCCGTTGGGCCTCAACGGCTACTACCTCGTCTCACGTGGCGAGAAGACGCCGTGGCGGCTCAAGCTGCGCTCGGCGTCGTTCAACAACGTCTCGGTGCTCTCCGAGCTGCTGCCGGGTCACCTCGTCGCCGACCTCGTGGCCGTGCTGGGTTCGATGTTCTTCGTCGTCGGCGACGTGGACAAGTAGCCGACCAGGCCAAACACCCCTTGAAACGCTCGTGACTCGTGGGTAGGTTGAGC
>JBHWMJ010000007.1:0-4365 GCA_043423105.1 Marihabitans sp. | reverse complement strand
TTCCCGATCGAGGCGGTCAAGGTGATGGCCCGGATCATCGAGAGCACCGAGGCCAACGCCCTCGAGCGCATCGACGCCGTCGACGGCGGCACCGGCACGACGCAGGGCGCGGTGATCACCCGCGCTGCGGCAGAGATCGGGGACCAGCTCGGTGTGAAGTACCTCATCGCCTTCACCCAGACGGGAGGGGTGGCCCGACGGCTGGCCCAGCTTCGACCGCGCCTGCCGATGCTCGCCTTCAGCCCGACCCAGCACGTCCGTTCGCAGCTCGCGCTCGTGTGGGGCATCGAGACCTTCCTGACGCCGGAGGTCACGAGCACCGACCAGTACGCGATGATGGTCGACGAGATCCTCCTCGACGCCGACCGGGTGAGTGAGGGGGACAAGGTCGTCATCGTCGCCGGCTCACCGCCCGGGATCCCTGGCTCGACGAACGCCGTGCGGGTCCACAAGATCGGTGATGCGCGCCGCGGTGTGGCCAGCGCCTACCGGATGCCCTGACCTGCTCGGCCGGTGACGCCGGGACGCACGGGCCCCGGATATGCTGACCGGGCCCGCCGGGGTGGTGGAATGGCAGACACGGAGCACTCAAAATGCTCTGCCCGACAGGGCGTGCGGGTTCAAGTCCCGCTCCCGGCACCACGGCAGCTGACAGGCTGCCTGCACGAGAAGTCGACGACCAGTGAGGCAGGACCATGACAGCGACTGACAGCAGCACCGGAGCTGCTCCGCTGCGCATCCTCATCGCGGAGGACGAGGCGCTCATCCGCACCGACCTCGCCGAGATGCTCGCCGAGCAGGGGTACGACGTCGTCGGTCAGGCGAGCGATGGGCAGCAGGCCGTGGCCCTCGCCGAGCAGCTGCGCCCGGACCTGGCGATCTTCGACGTCAAGATGCCCGTCATGGACGGTCTCGCGGCCGCCGAGGCCGTTGGCAACCAGCGGATCTGCCCGGTGATCATGCTCACCGCCTTCAGCCAGAAGGAACTCGTCGAGCGGGCCCGTGACGCCGGAGTCATGGCGTACGTCGTCAAGCCCTTCAGCGCCTCAGACGTACTCCCGGCGATCGAGGTCGCGGCCTCGCGCTGGGCCGAGTTCAAGGCGCTAGAGTCCGAGGTCGCCGACCTGGGTGAGCGCCTCGAGACCCGCAAGGCCGTGGAGAAGGCGAAGGGGGTCCTCATGAAGAAGCTGAAGATCTCCGAGGCCGAGGCTTTCCGCTGGATCCAGAAGACCGCGATGGACCGGCGCATGGGGATGCGCGAGGTGGCCGACGCTGTCGTCGCCGGGATGGAGAAGTCCTGATCAGCCGAGGCTGATGACGAGCTGCGTCAGCAGCGGCGCGACGACGAGCGCCGGCAGCATGTCCCCGACGGGGATCTCCCGGATGCGCAGCAGCCGGAAGGCGATGCCGACGAGCACGAGCCCGCCCGTGGCGGTCAGTGATGCGATGTGGGGGTCCGGCAGGATCGAGCCGAGAGCCACCCCGAGGACGGTGAGCCCGCCCTGGACGACAAGCACGCTCACCGCGGAGAAGAGCACCCCGACACCGAAGGTCGAGGCGAAGGCCAGGGCGGCGAAGCCGTCGAGCACGGACTTCAGCGCGAGCTTGTCGATGCCCCGGCCCAGGCCGTCGTCCAGGGTCCCCAGGATCGTCAGCGGACCCACGCAGAAGAGCAGGCTGGCGGTGAGCCAGCCCTCGATGAACCGCTCCTTGGCGTCGATCTCCGCGACATCGCTCGGCGACCCGGCGGCATCCCCTTCGCCCGCGGCGGTCATGGCAGCGGTCGACGATCGTCGGGACCCCACCCAGCCCTGGATCACCCCCGCGAGGGACTCGAGCCGCTCCTCGATCCGCAGCAGCGAGCCGATGATCGACCCGACGAGCAGCGAGCCGAGGACGATGAGCACCGGCGCGCCTCGCCCGGTGGCCCCTGACAGGTCGCTGCTCGTCACCTCGATGGCCGACAGCGCCGCCATGAGCAGCGTGACGAGCCCGAGGCAGTCGGTGACGACCGACCTGGTGCGCTCGGGCAGCCGGCCTCCGATGAGCATGCCGAGGAGCGCACCGGCGATGACGGTGACGACGTTGAGCGCAGTGCCCGCCCCGACGAACACCGTCAGCCCTGACCGGGCGGGACGTCGCGCAGCAGGCAGGTGATCCGCGAGGTGCACACCCGACGGCCCTCGTCATCGGTGATGACGATCTCCCAGGCGGCCACCGACCGGCCGAGGGACAGCGGGGTGGCGACGCCGACGACGTGCCCGCTCGTCGCGGCCCGGTGGTGGGTGGCGTTGATGTCGAGACCGACGGCGATCCGGTCCGGCCCGGCGTGCAGCGCGGAGCCGATCGAGCCGAGGGTCTCGGCGAGGACGACCGAGGCACCGCCGTGGAGCAGCCCGTAGGGCTGGGTGTTGCCCTGGACCGGCATGCGGGCCACGACCTTGTCGGGGCTGGCCGCAAGGACCTCGATCTCCATCCGCTCGACGAGAGTGCCGACGCTCGAGGCGTTGAGCCGCTGACGGTCCTCGTCGGTCAGGGGAGGCAGGTCGCTCAGGGGGTCGGTCACGTGGTACTCCTCGAGAGGGCTGGCAGATCGGGGTCAGCCTAGAGCCGGGTGGTGCTGTCCCCGCCACCGCCTAGGGTTAGGCGCGTGAGCCGACTACTCCTCCTTGACGGGCACTCCCTGGCGTACCGGGCGTTCTTCGCGCTGCCGGCCGAGAACTTCTCGACGAGCACCGGGCAGCACACCAACGCCGTCTACGGCTTCACCGCGATGCTCATCAACGTCCTGCGTGACGAGGAGCCCACTCACGTCGGGGTCGCCTTCGACGTCTCTCGGCAGACCTTCCGCTCCGAGGAGTACGCGGAGTACAAGGCGGGCCGCTCCGAGACCCCGAGCGCCTTCCGCGGGCAGGTCTCGCTGCTCAAGGAGGTGCTCGACGCGCTGAGCATCACGCACGTCGAGCTCGACGGCTACGAGGCCGACGACATCATCGCCACGCTCGCGACGCAGGGCCGGGAGCAGGGGATGGAGGTGCTCATCTGCTCTGGCGACCGCGACACCCTGCAGCTTGTCGACGGCACGACGACCGTGCTCTACCCGCGCAAGGGCGTCTCCGACCTCGCTCGGATGACGCCCGAGGCGGTGACCGAGAAGTACGGCGTGCCGCCCGAGCGGTACAGCGACCTGGCGGCTCTCGTGGGCGAGAGCAGCGACAACCTGCCGGGCGTCCCGGGCGTCGGCCCGAAGACCGCGGCGAAGTGGATCGGCCTGTACGGCGACCTGCCCGGCGTCGTGGCGCACGTCGACGAGATCAAGGGCAAGGCCGGCGAGTCGCTCCGGGCGCACCTCGACGGGGTGCTGCGCAACCGGCGGCTCAACCGTCTCGTCGTCGACGCGCCCGTCCCGGCGACGGTCACCGATCTCGAGCGGCGGCAGTGGGACCGCGAGGCGGTCCACACGCTCTTCGACAGCCTGGAGTTCCGGGTCCTGCGTGACCGCCTCTTCGAGACCTTCGACACCGGCGAGACCGAGGTGAGCGGCGGGCTCGAGGTCGACGGCGCTCTCCTGGGCGCAGGAGAGGTGGGCCAGTGGCTCACCGAGCACGCACCCGCCGACCGGCTCGTCGGGCTCGACGTCGTCGGCTCGTGGTCCAGGGGCGCCGGGGAGGTCGTCTCGCTCGGCATGTCCACCGCCGACGGGTCGGCCGCCTCGCTCGACGTCACGGCGCTCACGCCGGAGGACGACGCCGCCCTCGCGGGCTGGCTGGCCGACCCTGCGCGGCCCAAGGCCGTCCACGACGCGAAGGGGCCGTTGCACGCCCTTCGGTCCCGCGGCTGGGACCTCGACGGGCTCCGTGTCGACACCGTCCTCGCCGCCTACCTCGTCCGACCCGACCAGAGGTCCTATGACCTGGCCGACCTCTGCGTCCGGCACCTCGGGCGCGAGCTGCGCGTCGAGGCCGGCGGCGCTGCCCCGGCGGACCAGGGGGTCCTCGACTTCTCCACCGACGAGGACGAGGTGTCTCAGGACTCGATGGTCCGGGCGCGCGCCGTCGTCGAGCTGGCGGAGGTCCTCACGGACGAGGTCGAGCGGACGGGTGGCACCAGCCTGCTCCGTGACGTCGAGCTGCCGCTCGTCCGCATCCTCGCCGACATGGAGCGGGCCGGGATCGCCGCGGACCTCGAGGCGCTCACCGCGCTCGAGTCGCACTTCGCGGACAAGGTGACCCAGGCGCAGCAGGACGCGTGGGACGCGATCGGCGACGAGCAGATCAACCTCGGCTCGCCCAAGCAGCTCCAGGTCGTCCTCTTCGACACCTTGGGGCTGCCCAAGACCCGTCGGACGAAGACCGGCTACACCAC
>JBHWMJ010000335.1:0-7694 GCA_043423105.1 Marihabitans sp. | reverse complement strand
GGTCGTCGGGATGGTCGCGGTGGTCGCGGTCGTGGCCTTCTTCGTCGTGGAGCGTCGGACCCGCAACCCGCTGGTGCCGTTCTCGCTCTTCGGGTCGCCCGTCTTCTCCGCGGCGAACCTCATGACCTTCCTCGTCTACGGTGCGCTCGGGGCGATGATGTTCGTCCTCGTCATCCAGCTGCAGACGTCGCTCGGGTGGTCACCGCTCGCATCGGGGCTCGCGACGCTGCCGGTCACCGCCCTGCTGCTCCTGCTCTCCCCGCGCATGGCGGAGCTGGCGAGGCGGACCGGACCCAGGCTGCCGATGACGGTCGGGCCCGTCGTCTGCGCCCTCGGGGTGCTCGTCCTCGCGGCGGTCGGCCCGGGGTCGTCGTGGGTGCTCGTCGTCGCCGGCACGACGGTCTTCGCGCTCGGGCTGGCGACGCTCGTCTCGCCGCTCACCTCAGCGGTCCTGGCCGCGGCCCCCGACCGGCTCGCGGGTGCGGCCAGCGGGATCAACAACGCCGTCGCCCGCACGGGCACGCTGCTCGCCGTCGCGGCGATCCCGCCGCTCGTCGGGCTCTCCGGCGACGACTACCGGGACCCGGCCGCGCTCACGGACGGCTACCGCCTGGCGTCCTACGTCGTCGCCGGCCTGCTCGTCGCGGGCGGCGCGGTGAGCTGGGTGGGGCTCAGAGACCGGAGCGGCTGAACTTCTGGAAGCTGCGGCTCGCGGTCGGGCCGCGCTGCCCCTGGTAGTGCGAGCCGTAGGCCGCGCTGCCGTAAGGGTTCGCGGCCGGGCTGGTCAGGCGCATGAAGCAGAACTGGCCGATCTTCATCCCGGGCCAGAGCATGATCGGCAGGGTCGCGACGTTGCTCAGCTCGAGCGTGACGTGCCCGGAGAAGCCGGGGTCGACGAACCCGGCCGTCGCGTGCGTCAGCAGGCCGAGACGGCCGAGCGAGGACTTGCCCTCGACGCGGGCCGCGAGGTCGTCTGGCAGGGTCACGGTCTCGAGCGTCGATCCGAGGACGAACTCACCGGGATGCAGGACGAAGCCCTCGGCCGGGTCGACCTCGACGAGACGGGTCAGCTCGGGCTGGTCCTGCGCCGGGTCGATGACCGGGTACTTGTGGTTGTCGAAGAGCCGGAAGTAGCGGTCGAGCCGCACGTCGACGCTGCTCGGCTGGACCATCGCGGGGTCCCAGGGATCAAGCACGACCCGCCCGGCGTCGACCTCGGCGCGGATGTCGCGGTCGGAGAGGAGCACAAGGCGACTGTACCGACCACGTCCGCACCGATCTGCCGCGTCCGGGAATGCCCGGCTACCCGCCGTGATTGAAAGGGCAATGACCACGAACGACACCCCGACTCCCACCCCCTTCGACCCCGTGCGCATCGGCGCCTGGGACCTGCCCAACCGGCTCGTCATGGCGCCCCTGACCCGCAACCGGGCGGGCGAGGGGCAGGCGCCCACCGAGCTCAACGCCCAGTACTACGGGCAGCGCGCGAGCGCGGGCCTGATCATCACCGAGGGCACACAGCCCAGCGCCGTGGGCCAGGGATACCTCGCGACCCCGGGCCTGCACAGCCAGGAGCAGGCGAAGGGGTGGGCCCAGGTCGCCGGCGCCGTCCACGACCGTGGTGGCCGGGTCGTCGTCCAGCTCATGCACGTCGGCCGGATTGCCCACGCCGACAACAAGGACGGGCTGGAGACCGTCGCCCCGAGCGCGATCCAGGCGCCCGGACAGATGATCACCGCGCAGGGCCCGCGCGAGCACGACGTCCCCCGCGCCCTGGAGACCGAGGAGCTGGCCCAGGTACGCGACGAGTACGTCGCCTCGGCGCGACTGGCGATCGAGTCCGGCCTCGACGGGGTCGAGCTGCACGCCGCCAACGGCTACCTGCTGCACCAGTTCCTCGCCCCGAACACCAACGTGCGCGAGGACGGCTACGGCGGGTCGGCGCAGGCACGCACCCGCTTCGTCGTCGAGGTGGCCCAGGCCGTCGCGGACGCCATCGGAGCGGACCGGGTGGGCATCCGGATCAGCCCTGCGCACCCCCTCAACGGGGTTGAGGAGACCGACGCCGAGGAGACCCGCGCGACCTACGAGGCGCTGGTCGACCAGCTTGCCCCGATCGGGCTGGCGTACCTGTCTGTCCTTGCCTTCGACGAGGAGCGGATGAGCCTCGCCCGCGACCTCGCGGCCCGGTTCGGCGGCCCGATCCTGCTCAACGGCGGCTTCTCCTCGGTCACGACCTACGCCGACGTCGAGGCGCTGCTCGCCGAAGGGGTCGCCGACGCAGTCGTCGTCGGCCGAGCGTTCCTGGCCAACCCCGACCTCGTCGAGCGCTGGCAGGCCGCCGGCGACGACGCCGGGCTCAACGAGCCCGACCAGGAGACCTTCTACGGAGGCGGAGCGAAGGGGTACACCGACTACCCCACCCGGGTCGCCTGATCTACCTGGACGAGATGACGAAGGGGGCGGTGCCAGTGATCTGGCACCGCCCCCTTCGCGCGGTGAGGGATACTCCCCCTATTCGTCGCGCCCTCAGATTCCCGCCGACTTCTCGTCCATATCGCTGGCCTGTCACACGCCCTCCGCGACTTCTTCACATGCACCGGGCGACTACTGGTTCGACGTACCTCAGTCGTCGGCCACGCGGTGGCCACGGTCACCTGGATGGAGGCAGAGGACCCAGAGAACCGACTGGCTGCTTCACCCTCGTCTCGCCTCCGGCTGGCCGCGCTCTTGTCGCATCCTTCGGCGACTGCCGGTCTGGGCCGACATTCCATACCGCGGCCACGGTGGACGTGCCCTGAAGACCGTGGGGGGTTTCGTGGTGGCTCCGAACCCACCATCTGTCATCAGCGCCGGCGCTTCTTGCTCCTCTTCTTACGCCGCGGCCTCTTGGTGATCTTGGCTTTGGGCGGGATGGAGTCAGGAGCCCTGTCTGAAGGAACCAGGCGCATGGCTCGTGCCAGACGGTCGAGCTCTGGGTCGTCCTCGTGTGCATGGGCCAGCCAGAGGCTGAAGAGCGGTGAACCGTCAGCAGCGAGGTGCATCGCGAGCGCACGGTCAGCGTGCTGCTGATGCTTCTTGACCGTGACGTACTGGCGTAGGTGTTCGCGACTCCTTCGAGTGTCCGGGCCAGCCGCGAAGATGTGAACCCAACTCCCGGTGTTGTCGGTTCCGCCCTGGGTGAGGGTATGGACCTGGCCATCATGGCGACTCGATTTGAGGAGCTCAGTCAGGCTGGAGGTCAGGCGTTGCTGAGCCTCCCAGGAGTACCCGTCGAGGTCGGCGCCGAACCTTAAGTACCCTGGTGCTTCCCGCTCGCGCATGGCCTTGAGAATGTGGTCAAGGAGAAGGGGTGGGGCAGCCCGCCGCGGACGCTCCGCCTCCTGGCTTGAGCTTCCATCGAGCCAGTAGTAATACGCGTCGAGCGGATCGGTGAAGGTCCCCACCAGAGTGCGACCTTGCTCGGCGTACTCCCTGATCTGTCGAGACGTTGGCCGCTTGGATCCGGGGTGCAGTGCGTAGAGTCTCTCGGGGTCTGGGACGAAGTAGAAGCCGCCGCTCACGTACCACATGAGGAGATCGAGCTCATCGCTGCCGGTAATCCACAGGGCAGCGTCCCGGGTGGTCCGGCGTCGGAGATAGGTCAGGAACTGCTCTGGCCGATCAAGGACGTCCCGTGTGACTAGCAGATCGTGGACGCTGACTAACCACGGCAATGCAACCTGCGGAAGTACCCCGGAACGAACAAGGTCGGAGGTGGACAGGCTCAGTGGGCCCAGGTCGTCCAGGGTCACGATGAGGGTGTGGATCTCGCGGACCTCCGCCAGGTCTATCCACTCACCTGCCTGGGTCCAAAGTCCTCGGTTGTTCTCGATGAGTTGCCTCGCGCGGTCGGCCTGCCGCGCCGCAGACTTGACGATCTTTTCGAGGTCGCCCTGAAGTTGCCGGACACCCCCTTGGCGTGACCGTGGGCGCAGGTCCCCGGCCTTCACCTCGACGCAGAGCGCGACGCCGTCGAGGACCAGCAGGCAATCGACCTCGGCGACTGGCGCGCTCGAGTGGGCTACGGATTCCGCGGTCAGGTCGTGTCCGCTCTGCGCGTCGCGGTAGGTGAGGTTGCGGTGCGTCGTTGCTCGGCCGTCGAGCATGTCGGCCAGGGTGTCGGCGACGAGGTTCTCGACCGCCTTGTCTCGCGCCCTCCCGTATCGCGTCCATGAGCCTGTTCCCTTGAGCGGGCCTTCACAGGTCCGTCGGATCTCGTCGAGGGCGACCATGCCGGGCAACGGCAGGTACCCCTGGCCGTGTCGATGCAGGATTGCTCTGCCGGCGATCGGGTTGAGACCGTCGACGAATGCGGTGACGAGCTCGAGGGGGGTACGACCGTCTGGCGACGCACTAAATGCCCCAAGGACCTTATCGACTCTGTCGAGGTCCAGCCCTACGCGTTTGGCGACTTGGGATCCCGTGACCTGATGCAGCTCGGATGGAGACTGGAACAGGCCGCGGGCTGCCACCCTGGCCTGACGATCCGGGGGGCCGCCCTTCTTGACCGCCCCAGCCAAGACATCCATGGCTCGTTGGCGAGCGGCATTGAGGTGATCTATCACCCCTTGTCGCACCGTGATGACGTCGTCATAGACGAATCCCAGTTCAGCGATGAAGGCAGCATCCGTTTGGGGGGTTCGGAGGACGGCGTCGTTAATCTCAGAGGCAAGGGTTGGATACTGACGGCCTCGAACCACGGTTTCGTGGGTGGACAGTCGAAAAGCCATCGCAGGAAGGCCCTCTTGCAGGTCGGCGCTAGCGGGCAACTGGCTGTACTTAGTCATCGCGTTGAAGGTGGCCAGTGTGACAACGTCCCCAGCAACGGCAGCCACTTCGGGGATGACCCGCGCTGGCGGGATAGTTGAGTCTGGGTCGCCCACTGGCAAACCCATGCCCAGGGTGACCAACGCAACGACCTCTGCTGCCGACCATGGGATCGCCGACCCGGATTCGCCCTCCTTCCACAACGAAAGGTCGGGAGGGACCAGATATTGGGCCAGCAGCGTCATGACGTCGAACGCGTCCAAGCCTTGCAGCAGGCCTTCGAGTTCCGCCACTGCTTGCGCGACCTCTTCGAGGATGTGGGCAGACCCGGTCTCCTCCCCGGGGTGCCACGGCCTCAATAAGCCGTCGATGGCGTCCATCCGCTCGGCCGTGGCAACCAGCGCCTCTTGGGTTGCCGCGATGAGCCGGATCCTGTACCCATCCGGCGTCTCCCACACGCCCTCATGGGCCGGCGGAGTCTGAGCAGGCGTGGTCATCGGCAGTGCCCAGGTCGGCCCGTCCGGATTCTCCACAATCATGCAGACACCGTCGCACGGGCGTCCGACAGCGTGATCTGCCTCGGCAACCATCTCGATCGCTGCGGACCTTGTTGAGGCCGCCGCTCAGCGTGCCTTGTTGAGACCGCCGCTCAGCGTGCCGGGCCGGACGCCGACCAGGCTCAACTGGCCCACCGAGACCTCCGACGGTCCCCCTCAGCACGGCTATCGTCCGTCCATGGCCGCACCAGGCAAGACACGCGATCACCACGTACCGCGGATGTACCTCAGGCGGTTCGCCAAGGCGAGGGGCAACGGCCATCAGATTGCCGTCAGCAATCGGGAGTTGACCCAGAAGTTCCACACGAACGTACGCGATGTTGCGGTGGAGTCAGGCTTCTACTGGGGCACCGACTCTGAAGGAGTCCCCCAGCACCACATGGAGCAGGTCCTGTCCGTCCTGGAAGGAGACGCGACGCCGGCATTCCGAGCGCTGTTGGACAGTGGCAAAGACCTCAACGCGGACGCACTCCGGCCGTGGCCGCCTCGGACAAGCGCACGCCATGCGCTCTCCTGGTGGATCTCTGCGCAGATCCTTCGCACCGTGCGTCAGAGATCCCGGCTTCACGTGGAGGCCACCCGTGGCGGCATCGACCTGCCGGACCGTGTCGCGGTCGCGAATCACCACCTGCGATACATCGCAGAGATGGTCCAGCCCTTGGCCGCCACTCTGTACGGACGCCCGTGGGGAATCGGCTTCGCCGACTACTGCCTGCTGACTGGGGACGTACCAGCGCTTGTCCTGAATGGCCAAGACCACGGCGACCAGCTCTCCGCCGTTGCCTACTGGGACGTATACCTTCCCCTCGACCCACACCGATGTCTGTACCTGCCGGGCGCTGCGACCGTTGCCGCCGACAGACGTCTCCGCGCCGACCACAGGTTCAAGCTGCACGGGGGTCACTCCCTGGCTTTGAACACGGCCATCATGGACGCCTCAGTGCGACACGTCTTCTTCCATCCTGACCATGATCCGACGCCGAAAGCAGAGCCTGCGCGGAGCCTGGAGTCCGAGCTGCCTCGGGTCATGCTGGCCTATGAGGTCTTGCCACCGGACGCAGGAGTTCAACGTCGGTGGCTTGATGTTCACCCCGAGGCAGCCACTGCGGCCACGGGACCTCGCATGAGCGAAGACGAAGTGGTGACCGTTGCCGAGCGCATGGTCACAGAACTCGAGCGTCGGGAGGGACAGTTTGAACGTCTGACCGCTGAGGGTCCCTAGTCTGATTTGCGCGCCACCCGACCTTCAGACCTCAGCGCCGCCACACATCAGGGAGTCGGGTCTGCCCGGAGTTCGGTTGACACCTGACCTCTGAGGTTTCGGCCTCAGGCGGAAGGAAGTCCCCCGTGGCAAAGCCCTACCCCAGAGAGTTCCGTGACGACGTCGTGGCCGTGGCCCGCAAGGGCCAGGCGCCGCTGTCTCAGATCGCGAAGGACTTCGGCATCTCCGAAGGCTCGCTCGCGAACTGGATGAAGCAGGCCGACATCGAGGACGGCAAGCGCTCCGGCCTGACCGACGACGAACGCAAGCAGCTGCGTCGTCATCCATCCGCGAATTCGGGAAGTAGTTTCCTCGAATTCGGGAAGGACCCCGGTGAGCCGGTGACGGGAATCGAACCCGCGTGTCCAGCTTGGGAAGCTGGCGCTCTACCATTGAGCTACACCGGCGTGCGCCCCCGGACATCGTCCGCAGCGAGGCGCGGACGACATCGTAACCCACCCGATTCGGCACGACCTCGACGCACTGGCCAGCCCTGCTCGCTGGCGTGAAAGCGTGATCATGCCGCCCGTCGCCGACCGGCTACCTCCCCCGACGCACCGACCACGCGCTCCGCCACCTCGACCTCGGACACGTCCGCCTCGCCGACCCTTCGTCGCCGGCGACAACGCCGCCATCGGCCCTCGACCCGCCGGCCGACGCGATGACCTCTTGCTCCGGGACCGTCCAGACCCACGAGGGCACGAGCTGCACCTTCGCCACCAACGTCGCCAAGGCCTCCTCACTGAGCGACGAATCCCCTTCGCCCCCACGGTGTGCCGGAACTCACCGCCCTTCGCCTTGCCCCACGGGTAACCGTCGACGGACGATGGTGGCAACGGTGGGTGAGCGCTTGCTTACCTGCGTGCTCGCCCGCCGACACCAACACCCCCTAGATCGACGGAGCTCACCGAGATGGGTCACTACAAGAGCAACCTGCGTGACATCGAGTTCAACCTCTTCGAGGTCTTCAACCGCCAGGAGGTCCTCGGCGTCGAGCCCTACCAGGTCGACGAGGAGACCGCGCGCGACATGCTCAAGGAGGTCGCGCGACTCTCCGAGAACGAGCT